>NZ_JAAGPP010000068.1:0-45621 GCF_017104975.1 Burkholderia sp. Ac-20344 | reverse complement strand
CAGACGGCCGGCACGGCCGTGCCGCCATCGCGCAGCGCCCAGCCGACGCACGCCGTCAGCAGCAGCGAACTCGCGACGAAGCCGCCGATCGCCGCGCGCATGGCCGGCAGCCGTCCGCGCAGATCCGCGACTCGCGCCCAGCGCGGTGCGGCCAGCATCCACACCAGCCCGACGATGCCGATGATCGCGCCGACGTGCAGCGGTTCGAGGTGCATGCGCCGGGCCATCGGGCCGGCGATCGTGACGAACGCGTAGGTTCCCGCGACCATCGCGAAGTTCGCGAGCAGCAGCGGCAAAAATGACGCGCCGGCATCGGCCGGCGCGTTCAGGGTGTCAGCGGAAGGGGTCGACATGATTCGTTCGTATTGGAGAAATGAAGGGGGCCGGCCTGTACCGGCCACGGTCAGCGCGGCTCGCGCGAGCAGGCGGTTTCGTGCATGCAGCAACGCATCCGCGGTCGCTTCCCGGCCGATGCACGCATCGGTCACCGAGCAGCCGTAGCGCAGCGCGCCGCCGCGCAGCCGCTCGTCATGACGCGGCTGCGCGAATGTGCCCGCCGCGCCGTACTCGGTAGAGGCAGTGAGGTGTTTCATGGCCAGGGCTCCGGAAGCCGCTCGCGCGTCATGTGCCGAGCGTCGCGCCGCCGTCCACGCACAGCGTGTGCAACGTCACGTGACGCGACGCGTCGGACAGCAGGAACAGCACGGCTTCGGCGATATCGCCGGGGATCGCGATGCGGCCGAGCGGAATGCCGTTCCGGTAGGTGTCGAGCGCCCCCGCAATGACCGTTGCCGGACCTTCGGGGCCCTGCCAGAGCTGGCGCTGCATCGGCGTGTCGGTCGATCCCGGCGCGACGATGTTGCAGCGAATGCCGTGCGCGGCCAGTTCGAGGCCGAGGCAACGGGTGAACTGATGAGCCGCCGCCTTCGATGCCGCATACGCCGCCATCTGCGTGCGCGGCACGAGTGCCGCATTCGACCCGACGGTCACGATGGCGCCTGCCCGGCGCGCGGCCATGAGCGGCGCGACCGCGCGCGACAGATGAAACACGCCGTCGGCATTGACCGCGAAGCAATGCGCCCAGTCGTCGTCCGTCAGCGATGCCGCGCTTGAAAGCCGCAGCACGCCGGCAACGTTGGCGAGCATGCCGATCGGACCGACGGATGATTCCACCCGTTCGACGGCCGCCTGCACCGCACGCGCGTCGGCGACGTCGACCGCGAACGCGTGCACGCGCCCCGCCGCCGGCGGGCTGTCGGCGATCGTGCGCGCCAGCGCGTCGCCATCCATGTCGAAGGCCGCCACGTCCACGCCGTACGCGGCGAGCATGCGGACGACCGCGGCACCGATTCCGCGCGCCGCACCGGTCACGACGGCGATACCCGCCGGGAATGTCAGGTTCGTTGTGCTTGTCATTGATTCGAATTCCGTGATTGAAGATCCGGGCCCGCCGCTGCGGCGAGCCGTTCGGTCAGGACAGCGCCGATCGCCGCCATCGGTTCGGGGTCCGACATGCCGTCGTGCGAGCAGTCGAGCGCATGGCAGGTCAGCGTCCCGGGCGGCCGATGCGCATGCCAGCTCTCGGGCGTCGGCATGCCCTGCCGCCTGCGGGTCGCGTTGAAGAGCAGCAGTTCGCCGTCGTAGCGCGGCGTGGATGCCGCGCGAAACAGGCGCATCTGCCGCAGTGTCGCGGCGACGAACGCATCGAGGCCGGCACCGCCGAGCGCCACGAACGGGCTGTTCGCGCGCAGCAGGCGTTGTCGCAGCACGGTGTCGGACAGGTCGGCCGTATCGAAGTCGCCGTTGACGGTCAGCAGGATCCGCAGCGCGTCACCGCAGGCCGGCATCGGCTGCGCGGTCCATGCCGACGACGGATAGCTGTCCATCAACGCGAGCGTGCCGATCGCGGCGCCGTCGCGCGCCAGCGCCGCCGCGACGCCATAAGCCAGCGCGCCGCCGAGCGACCAGCCCAGCAGGTGATACGGCCCGTCGGTCTGCAATGCCCGTACGCGCCGCACATAGGACCGCACGAGTGCGTCGAAATCAGCCGCGTCGCACGTGTCGTCGACCGATAGCTGCAACCCGTCGATCGTCGCATCGGGTAGATAGGCCGCGAGCCGCAGGTAGCTCCACGCGAGGCCGTCGGCCGGATGGATGCAGATGAGCCGCGGCGCGGCGCCCGACGCCGACTGGATCGCCAGGTGCGGCGCAAACCCGTTGCGCTCGGTGCGCGGCCGGTACGCCAACGGCGTGCGCAATGCGGCCGTCAGCCTCGCGATCGTCGGATGCCGGAACAGCATCGAGACCGGCACGTCGCGCCCGAGTTCCGCTGCAAGCCTTGCGCTCGCCTGCATCGCCTGCAGCGACTTGCCGCCGATGTCGAAGAAATTGGCGTCCGGGGTCAGCGCGACATCGCCGAGCACGTTCCGCCATACGGCCATGACCTGCCGCTCGAGCACACCGGCGCGCGGATCGTCGGCCGCCTCGTCGCGCCGCGCATCGAACCGCAGCAGCGCGTTGCGATCGATCTTGCCGTTCGCGTTGCGCGGCAGCCGTTCGAGCACGTGCCAGCGGTCCGGAACCGCCGCCGCCGGCAGCCGCAGCGCCAGTTGCGTGCGCAACGCGGCAGGCTCGGCCGGCCCGGCGACGAACGCCGCGAGCGTCACCGTGCCTGCGCCGCTGCGGGATGCGACGACCGCCGCCTCGCGCACGTCCGGCTCGCGCAGCAGCGCATCCTCGATCCCGCGCGGGTCGATGCGCACGCCGCTGATCTTCACTTCGTGATCGATCCGACCGTCGAAATACAGCCGGCCGTCGCGCAGCGTCGCGAGATCGCCGGTGCGGTATGCACGCGGCCCACCGCGCGGCAACGTGACGAAGCGTTCCGCCGTCAGCGCGGGATTGCCGGCATACGCGAGCGCCAGCCCGTCGCCGCACAGCACCAGTTCGCCGGTGCGCCCCGCGGCGACCGGGTACGCGCGCTCGTCGACGATGCACGCATCGACGCCCGCACGCGGCGTGCCGATCGGCACCGGCTCGCCTTCCTGCCAGACTGCCTGCGGGCCGCCGATGCATGCCGCGGTCGCGATGATCGTCGCCTCGGTCGGTCCGTAGGTATTGAGCAGCGCCGCGTCCGGCAGGTGGGCGCGCCAGCGCCGGATCCGCTCCGGCAACGCGGCCTCGCCGCCGATGATCGTCAGGCGCACGCGTTCGAGCCGTCGTGCATGGCGCGCGTCGAGCGCATGCGCGAGCACGTGCCAGTAGGCGGTCGGCAGGTCGAGCACGGTGATGCCGCGCCGCTCGACCTCGGCGGTAAACGTATCGACCGAATCGAGCATCGCATCGTCCCGCAGCACGAGCGTCGCGCCATGGCACAGCGTCGCGAAGATTTCCTCGAAGCTCGCGTCGAAATGCAGCGGCGCGAACTGCAGCACGCGATCTCCCGGCCCGATGCAATACAGGTCACGCGTGCTCGCGACGAACTGGCCGAGCGCGCCGCGTCCGGTCAGCACGCCGTTCGGGCGGCCGGTCGACCCCGACGTGTACAGCAGATACGCAGGCAGCGAGTCCGGCACCGGTTCGTCGCCGGCCGGCGCGGGTTGCGTCGCCGGCACGCGCGCCGCATCGAGATCGAGCACCGGGCATGCCCCCGCGCATCCGTGGTGCGCACCGCGGGTGATGACGATCGCGGGCGCCGCGTCCGCGCGCATCGCGGCCGTGCGTTGCGGCGGCCCGTCCGGGTCGAGCGGCACGATGGCAGCGCCGACCTTCAGTACGGCCAGCATCGCCGCGATCACGTCCGGCGCGCGCGGCGCCGCGAGCGCAACGCGCGTCTGCCGTGTCACGCCACGCCGGACGAGCTCGTCCGCCAGCGCCGCGGTGTCGGCGAGCAACGTGCGATAGTCGACGCGACGCTCGCCGGTTTCGATCGCCGTGTTCGCAGGTGCGTCGCGCGCCGCGCGTTCGATCAGCGCGATCACGTCGTCGTGCGGCCCGGGCAGTGGCGCGCCGCGCATGATCGACGGCGGCGGCAGGTCGTCGAGCAGGTGCGCGACCGGTTCGTCGGCCGCACAGGCGGCGAACGTGTCGAGCCATTCCATGAAGCTTTGCGCGTATGCTGCGAGCGTGTCGGCGGCGTACGCGTTCGGATTGGCCTCGAGCGTCAGATGCCACGCGCCGCCACGCACGGCGAGCGTCACGTTCAGGTCCTTCACCGGCCCGCCGCTCACCGCGCGCGTATCGCTCGCCAGCCCGCGAAACGCAACCTGCCGTTCGAACGGCATCACGTTGACGGCCTGGTTGAACAGGAACACGTTGCGCTCGAGCAGGCCCAGATCGCCGCGAATCCAGCCGTACCGGTAGTAAAGATGCGGCCGGATCGCGCGCAGTTGCTCCGAGCAGGCGCGCGCGAGATCGCGCGGCGCATGGCCCGCGTCGACATGCACGCGAAACGGCACGATGTTCATCGCCATGCAGGGCACACCAAGGGCCGCCGTGCCGAGCCGGTTCATCACCGGCAGCCCGAGCGTCAGGTCGCGCTGCCCGCCCTGTCTTGCCAGCCAGATCCCGGTCGCGCACAACAGCCACGCGTTCCAGTCGACGCCCGCGTGCGCCGCGGCGCCCCTGAGGCGGGCCAGCCGGGCGCCGTCGACCAAGCGCGTGGCCCGCGCCGCATCAGGGGCCACGTCCTGCTTCGGCGCGAGCACGAGCGGCGCGGGCATGTCGCCCAGATATGCGCTCCAGAACGCGCGATCGGCTTCGAAGCCGCCGTTCGCGCGATAACGCGCCTCGGCCTCGACGACGCGATCCACGCGCCAATCGGGCAGCGCCGGCACGGGCACCTTGCCGACACGCGCGTTGTAGCGCGCCGCGACGGCTTGCTGCAGCAGCCCGTAGCCGAAGCCGTCCAGCGCGATGTGATGAACCTGCAGATACCACCAGTGCCGCGTTGGCGAGAGGCGCAACAGCATCGTGCGATACAGCGGATCGGACGTGACATCGCAGCACACCGACAGCGCTGCCTTCATCCAGTCCCGTGCCGCCTGCTCGGGATCCGCTTGCGTCGACAGGTCCACGAGCGACAACCGCGTGGCCGGTGCGCGGCGACATTGCCAGAGCGTATCGTCGGCCCATGCAAAACGCATGTGCAGCGCATCGGCATGATCGAGCACCGCCTCGACGCTCCCGGTGAGCGCGTCAACGTCGAGCGCGCCGTCAAGTTCGATGATTTCGGCGGTCAGGTAGCCCGGATCGTCGGGATCGACCTGCTGCGCGACCCAGATTCCGTATTGCGCGGATGTCGCGCGCATCGGTCGTTCTTCGAGTTGCATGAATGGAGATATCGCGAGTAAACGTTGAACCGGAAATGCACGCCGTCAGTCGGCCTGCTGCCACGCAATCACGAGTTCGCGATTGCGCGACATCAGCACCAGGTGCTCGTCCATCACGTACTGGATCTGCGCGAGCTTGTCGGCCGAATCGGCTTCGCAGCGCATCCGCAGCCGGTCGTCGGTCCGCTGCATCCGGCAGGTGCCGTACGGGAAGTCGACGGTCGCACGATGCTCGTCGAACACGACGGGCACCTTGATCGCGTAGTGCTTGCACAGCTTGAAGAGCACGCGATCGGCCTGCGCAAGCGTGACTTCCGCGGTGCTGGCGAACGGCGCCGGACGGATGCCGGGCACGTCGCGCGCGGTCATGCCGGCACCTGCGCTGGGCGTTGCAGCAGGCGCGTCCACGCGTCGAGCGTCGGTTCTTCGGCGAGTTGCACGAACGTCACGTCGTGCCCGTCGGCCCGCCACTGCTCGACGAACGTCATCATGCGGATCGAATCGACGCCACAATCGACGAGGTTGGCGTCCGCGCTGAGCGTCGCGGCCGGAACGCGCAGGCTCCCGGCAACCAGCCGCGCGACGTCGTCGAGCGTCGGCGTCGCGGGATCGTCATGGGCGGCGCCGACAAGCGTATCGACGGACACGACGCTGCCGCAGCGCCCCGCGACGTAATCGAGCGCCATCCGGTGCTCGCGTTCGGAGAAATCCGCGAGCGCATCGCCGACGAAAAACGGCTTGATGTCGCGCATGAACGCATCGCACGCGGTCATCAGGCAGCCGATGTGCGCGTAGATCCCGCAGATCGCGAGCTGGTCGCGCCCCTGTGCATTCAGCCGGGTCTCGAGATCCGAGCGCCGGAAGGCGCTGTAGCGCCACTTCTCGAGCACCGTGTCGCCGGGCGCCGGCGCGACGATCTCGCTGATCGCCGCGCGCGCCGGCTGCGCGGTCAGGCCCGGGCCCCACATGTCGGTCAGGAGCGCACGATCCGCCGGCGCCTGGGTCGCCGGCTGCGCGGTGTAGTAAACCGGCATCCCCGTCGCATGCGCGAAATCGATCAGGCGCCGCACGCCGGCCAGCAACGACGGCACCGGCGCTGCGCCGCGATCGTAGAAATCGAGGAAATAGTCCTGCATGTCGTGCACGAGCAGCGCCGCGCGTCGCGGATCGAACTGCCAGGTCACGCGGTTGGCCGGCAGGTCTGCCGGCATCGGATAGGAGGCGATTTTCGGAATGGCCATGTTGGAATGTGTGGTGAAGCGTCGTGAAAATGAATGTTGTCGGCATTGCCTGAGCGCCGTACATCAGGCTGGCGCGTCGGCCAGGCAATCGGCGATGCATTGCCGCAACGCCCGCTTGTCGATCTTGCCCACCGGGGTCTTCGGGAACGCGTCGACGAACTCGATCCGGTCCGGCACCTTGTAGGTTGCGACGCCCTGCTCGCGCACGAACCGCACGAGTTCCGCCGCGCTCGGCGCCGCGGATCCGCGAATCACGTACGCACAACTGCGCTCGCCGAGATACGGGTCCGGCATCGGCACGAGTGCCGCGTCGGCAACGCCGGGATGCGCCAGCAGCAGATGCTCGATCTCCTCCGCGGGAATCTTCTCGCCGCCCCGATTGATCTGGTCCTTCGCGCGCCCCTCGACGACGAGATAGCCGCCATCGGTGATCCGCACGCGATCGCCGGTGCGGTAGAAGCCGTCCGCCGTGAACGCGCGTACGTTGTGTACCGGCGCATCGTAGTAGCCGCGGATCGTGTACGGGCCGCGCGTCAGCAAGTGGCCGACCTCGCCCGGCCCGACCGGACGATCGTCGTCGTCGACCACGAGAATCTCGTCGTCCGGCGAGATCGGCCGCCCCTGCGTGGCGATCACGACGTCGCGCGGATCGCCCAGCCGCGTGTAGTTGACGAGCCCCTCCGCCATTCCGAATACCTGCTGGAGCTGCGCGCCGAAGCCCTCCGCCGCGCGCGCGGCCAGTGCCGGATCGAATCGCGCTCCGCCGACCTGCACGAGTTCGAGACTCGCCGGCGCGCCGCCGCGCCGCGCAGCGGCGTTCAGCCACACGAGCACGAGTGGCGGCACGAGCGCGACCACGGTCACGCGTTCACGCTCGATCAGCTCGAATGCAACGTCGGGGCTGGCGCTGTCGCACAGCACGACCGTGCCGCCCGCGTCGAATACGCCGAGCGAGCCCGACGAGCTGAGCGCGTAGTTGTGCGCGGCCGGCAGCGCGGCGAGATAGACGGTGCGTTCGCTCAGCCCGCAGATGCGCGCGCTCTCCCGCACGCTGTACAGATAATCGTCGTGCGTGCGCGGGATCAGCTTCGGCGTGCCCGTGCTGCCACCCGACAACTGCAGGAACGCCACCTCGTGCGCGGCCGGCCCCGGCGGCAATGCGGCTTCCGGTGCATCGTGCAGATCGAGCCCTGCGTTGCCCGGCGTCGTGAACAGCACGTGCTTCAGCGTCGGCGCGTCGGCCTGCACGTCGCGCGCGAGCGACCGGTAGTCGAAGCCGTCGTGCGATTGCGCCGCGATGTAGGCCACCGCACCCGCGTGCCGGCAAAAGAAACCGATCTCGCGACGCCGGTGCGCGGGCAACGCAAAAACCGGCAGCGCGCCGATGCGGAACAGCGCGAACGTCGTCGCAAAGAAGGCCGCGCAGTTCGGCAGTTGCAACACCACGCGATCGCCTGATGCGATGCCCGCCGCGCTCAGCGCGCGCGCAATACGTTGTGCCTCGACCGCGAGCGTCCGGTACGACCAGCGAAGATCGCCCTGCACGAGCGCCGTCCGTTCGCCGAATTGCGCGACGCGCGCATCGAACCAGCGGGCGAACGATTCGCCGCGCCAATAGCCCCTCCTCCGGTACGTGTCGGCCAGCGCGGCCGGCCACGGCGTGCCGTGCGCGATCGTCATGCCGCCTCCCGGGCGCCGCCCGACGCGGCGTCGTGGCGAATCCCCAGCGCATCCAGCATCGTCCTGAACTTGGCCGCCGTTTCGGCCCGCTCGCCGTCGGGCGTCGACTCGGCGACGACGCCTGCCCCCGCATAGAGCCGCAGCGTGCGATCGAACGCTTGCGCGCAACGGATCGTCACGATCCATTCGCCATCGCCGTGCGCATCGACCCAGCCGAGCATCCCCGCGTAGAACCCGCGGTCGAACGGTTCGGCCGCGCGAATGCACGCGCGGGCCGCGGCGCGCGGCGCGCCGCAGACCGCAGGCGTCGGATGCAGCGCAAGCGCGAGCGTCAACGCGTCGGCCTGTGTTTCGCCGCGCACTTCGGTGGACAGGTGCCACATCGTTTCGGTGTGCATCAGCGACGGGCGCACCGGCACGTCGAGATGCGAGCAGAACGGCGCGAGGCTGTCCCGCACCGCTTCGACGACGACCCGGTGCTCGTCGAGATCCTTGACCGAATCCAGCAGCGCCTCAGCGCGACGGCGGTCCTCGACGGGGTCGCGGCTGCGCGGCGTGGAGCCGGCCAGCGGATTCGCGCGCACGACACCGCCGAAGCGGTTCACGAGCAGCTCCGGGCTCGCGCCGAGCAGCGTGCGCCCCTCGCCGAGATCGACGGAAAACGTATAGCCGTGCGGGTTGCGGGCCGCGAGACGCGCGACGAGCGGCGCGACCTCGACCGGCTGCTCGGCATCGACTTCGAGCGTGCGCGCCAGCACGGCCTTGTCGAGTTCGCCCGCGCGGATGCGCGCGACCGCATGCGCCACCGCATCGGCATAGGCGTCGGCCGCCGGCACCTCGCGCGTCGCATAGCGCATTCCGGTCGGCTCCGGCACCCGCGGCACACCGCGCGGTGCGGCGCGCAGCATCGTGTGCGCCACCCGCAGCGCGGCCGGCGAATCGGCATCGAACGGCACCGCGCCGACCACCGCCGCACCTGCATGCCCGTGCGCCTGCGCACGACGCAGCGCCTGCGCCACGCGCGCGGTCAGCGGCGTATCCGCATGCGGAATCGCTTCCGCCGGATCGGCCGCAAGCAGCGTATGGCCCGGTGTCGCGAGGAACAGCGCCGCATCGGCACGATAGAGATCCCATATGCTATGGGGTACTAACAGATCGGCAGGACGAGATATCGCATTCATCGAATTCATCTCCAGATTGAAGGGCCGGCGCGTCGCACCGGCCGTGCCGTCACATTTCGGCGGTGAGGCTCACCGCGACGCGGCGCCCCTGATCGACCAGCCAGTTGCCGCTCAGGCCAGTCGTGCGCGTGCGATCGTCGATCGGTACCATCTTGTTGGTCAGGTTCAGCACCGCGAAGTTGACGGAGAAACGCTTGTCGATCCGGTAGCGGCCGCCGACATCGAAGGTCGTCGTCGAAGGCCGCTCGCGAACACCCTGCGCGCTGTTGCGGAACGCCGCCCAGTATTCGCTGCCGATGTAGTTCGCGGTCGCGTACAGATCGAGCTTGGCAGTCGGCGTCCAGTCGACCTGCACGTTGAATTTGTGCTTGGGCGTCTTGTCGAGCGGATAGCCGTCGAGCGAGCTGCCGTTGAACGCCTTCTCGCCGCTGCCCTCGCGGCGCGACTGGGTCAGCGTGTAGGTGCCCGACACCTTCAGCGTGCGCACCACGCGCGTGCCCGCGCCGAGCTCGAAGCCGTACAGCTTGACCCGGTCGATGTTGTCGTACACGTAGATGTTGCGGCCCGGCGAGCGCGGATCGGCCTTACCCGTGTCGTAGCTGGCCACCTTGTTCTTGAACAGGTTGTTGAAAAGCGTCAGCCCCGCGTACGTGTCGCCCAGGTCGTAACGCACGCCGAGTTCCTCGGTCAGGCTCGTCTCCGGCTTGAGATCCGGATTGCCGCACAGCGTGCCGGGCGTCGCCCCCGCTGCACCGCCCGACGTCATGCAGTAGCCGCCCGTGCTCTGGCGCAGCGACGGCGGCCGGAAGCCCGTCGACACGCCGCCACGCACCGTCCACGCCCGGCTGAGCTTGTAGACGCCATAGATGCGCGGGCTCACGTGGCTGCCGTAACGATCATCGTGATCGAGCCGTACGCCGGTCGTCAGCGTGAACCGGTCGTTGAAGAAATAGTCGTTCTCGCCGAACAACGCCCACGCATTGCGCCGGATCCGGTCCGAGTTCGCCGCATGGCCCTTCGGCACCGCGTCCTGGCGGGCCACGCCCGACAGCGTCGACCAGATATGCTGGCCACCGACCGTCAGGATGTTGCGCTCGCCCCACCACGGCACCTCGGCCTTGCCTTCGAGGATCGTGTCGGTCAGCGCGGGCCGGATCGCTGCGCGGCCGGCCGGCGTCCATTGATCCTGCACGCCGCGCTCGCCATAGAGCGACAGCGTGGTGCTGCCGAATCCCCAGCGGCCGTCGTGCGTGATGCCCCAGTAGTCGCGGACGTGGCGCGTCTCGGTCACCGCCGACGCGGCCGTGCGCGGCGTGAGCGGCGCCGCGCTCTTGCCCGGCGTGCTCAGGTAGGTCAGCTGCTCGCGCCCGATGTTCACGCTCACGTCCTGGTTGCGCGTGGGCTTCGCCGCGAGCTTCACGTCGAAGCTGCCGATCCGCTGCCCGTTCGCGCCGCCGGTGCCGCTGTTCGCGTAATAGATGTCGTCCTCGCCGCGATGCAGGAGGCGGCCGGACGCCTGCAGCCCGAGTACGTCGGATTTCAGCGGGCCGCCGAGCCAGAAGTCGACGCTCTGCGTATCGCCCTGGTTCGATTCGAGCTGCCACACGCTGCCGGCCGTGATCGTGCCGCCCCAACGCTTCGGTACCTTGCGCGTGATCACGTTGATCACGCCGCCCATCGCATCGGCGCCGTACAGTGACGACATCGGCCCGCGCACGACCTCGATCCGCTCGATCGCGGACAGCGGCGGCATCAGGTTCGACTGCACGCCCGAGCTGCCGCGGTTCATCGTTTCCCGCGTATTCTGGCGGCGGCCGTCGACCAGCAGCAGCGTGTATTCGCCGGGCATTCCGCGAATCGAGATGTCCTGGTCGTTCGGCGAGGTGCCGACGACGCTCACGCCTTCGACGTTGCTGACGATCTCCGCAACTGACGTATAAGGCTTCGCCTCGATCTCGTCTCGACCGATCACGGAAATGCTCGCAGGCGCTTCGCGGATCGCCTGCTCGCGGCGGCTGGCCGTCACGACGATATCCTTCAGTGTGACCGGATCCGGCAGATCGCCGGCAACCGCCTGAACCGGGACGGCGGATGCGCCGGCGGGCTGATCAGGCGTCTGCGCCCACGCGCTCGACACGCCCATCAGGTACAGGCCGGCGACGACGACCGGCTTCAATGCAAGGTTTGCAGCTTGACTCGACATGGTGGCGCTTTCGATATTTCATAATGTGATTGATTCTCATTTGCATTATGGAACATGTAATACGCCGAAATCTTTGCGTAAGCGACGAACTCGTTTGAGTCACCGCGACTGCACCGTCAGCGATGGTCGCTGCGGCGCGCGAGCGTTGGCGTGACGCCGAAGCGGCGCTTGTAGGCGGTCGCGAAGTTCGCCGCGCTCGTATAGCCGGCCAGCGCCGCGGCCTGCTTGACGCTCACCGCGTCGCGCTCGAGGGCCAGCCGAGCGCGCTGCAGGTGATGCTCGCGGACGAAGTCGAACACCGTCGTGCCGTAGGCGGCACGGAATTGCCGCTGCATCGCGTTCGCGCTCATGCCGGCATGGCGTGCGATATCGTCGAGCGACAAATCCTGTGCGGCATTGCTCGCCAGGAACGCGCGCAATTCCGCCATCCGGCGGTAGTCGCGCGATCCGAGCGCCGCATCCGGCGCCGGTGCCGCGTCCACCGCCTCCGCCTCGAGCGGCGCGAACGCCTCGGCAAGCAGTTCCAGCACACGGCTTTCCAGGTAAATCGCCTGCAGCATCGGCTGATAGGTCGGCGGCCGCACGATCTGCTCGGCCAGCGCGGTCGCGCGTGGTGTCGGTTGCCAGAAGCGGATCGCCAGGTGCGCGGACAGCATCGCATCCAGCCGCTCCGGCAGCGCGCCGCGGCTCGCGGCCTGAAGATGCCCCAGCCACTCACCCGACATCGCGAGGCTGAGCCGCCGCGCATAGCCGCCCTTGCTGAGCCGCCGGCGGAACGTATCCGGCTGCACCGCATTGAGCAGGAACGACTGCATCCGCACCGCGGGCCGCGGCACCGGCGCCCGGTTCGCCCGGCGCGCGTCCGTCGTCAGTAACACGCGCCGGTCGCCGTACGACACGTCGAGCGCGCCTTCGAGCAGCAGCACGAGATGCAGGCCCGGCGTGCACTGCCCCGACATCACTGCATCGAATTCGTCGGTCGCGTCGTCCGCGTGGATGCGCAAGCCCGGACGCACCTCGCGGATCCGCGCGACGTGCGCGTCGTGGCGATGGCCGTCGGATTGGAAAGCAGCTGGCGTCTGCGCCGTCATGTCGTGATACCCCGTTGAGTGCGTCGGGCACCGCGTGCCCGCACAAACTATTTCGTCGCTGGATCAAACAGCCGGCATCCCGCGATGCGCCGCTGCTCGGCTACAATTAAATGCGAATAGTTCTCATTTATATCGTATCGGGAGTCGCGTGAGAAAGACAAGTGGAATGTGGGCCATGCTCGGCGCATGGCTATGCAGCGGGTTCGTCGCGCAAGCGGCATGCGCGGACACCACCGTGACCGACCTGGCCGGCCGGCAGGTACCGATTCCCGCGCGCGTCGAGCGCGTGCTGCTCGGCGAAGGGCGCCTGCTGCCTGCGCTGGCAGTTGTCGACCCCAGCGATCCCACCCGTCGCCTCGTGGGCATGATGGGCGATTTCGAACAGCTCGATCCGGCCAGTTACGCGCAATGGCTCGAGCGGTTTCCGCGCCTGAAGGACGTGCCGCGCATCGGCCGTTCGCAGGCCGGCAGCTTCAGCGACGAACGCGCACTCGCGCTGCGCCCGCAGGTCGCGATCTTCGGCCTCGGCGGCGGCCACGGCCCCGGCGAGCGCGATCGCGAGACGCTCGCGCGGCTCGAAGCCGCCGGCGTCGCGATCGTCTTCGTCGATTTCCGGCACGACCCGCTCGTCAATACGACGCGCAGCATCGCGCTGCTCGGCCAGGTCCTCGGCACGCCGCAGCGCGCGGCGGATTTCAACGCGTACTGGCACGCGCAGCTCGACCTCGTCCGCACGCGGCTGGCGAACGCGCACGCGGTCGCACCGAGCGTGTTCCTCGAAAGCCGCGTCGGCCTGTCGAGCGACTGCTGCGACACGATGACCGGCATGATGGGGCGCCTGCTCGACGCCGCCGGCGGCAACAACATCGCGAAAGGCCGCGTGCCCGGCGAGCACGGCACGCTGAATCCCGAATACCTGCTCAGCCGCCAGCCCGATTTCTACATCGGCACGGGGATCGGCTCGACACAGACGCTGCACAGTGCGCCGCTGCGCATCGCGCTCGGCGCCGGCGTGTCCCGCGAAACCGCCACCCGTTCGTTCGACCGGTCGCTGCAGCGCCCGCAGATCGCGCCGCTGCGCGCGGTTCGCGAGCGCCGGGCCTATGCGATCTGGCATCACTTCTACAACTCGCCGTTCAACGTCGTCGCGGTGCAGGCTCTGGCCAAATGGCTGCATCCGGCGCTGTTCGCCGACGTTGACCCGCGCCGCACGCTCGACACGATGGTGCAACGCTTCCAGCCGGTTCCGCTGCAGGGCGAATACTGGGTACAGGAAGGGTCCTGACATGGCGCTCCCTGCTTCCACGATGCGCCGCTCGCTGCTCGTCGCCGGCCTCGCGGGCCCGCTCGGCGTCCGCATCGCCCCCGCACTCGCCGCTCGTGCACCGGACTGGCCCGCGCTCGACGCAGCGCCCGCCGTGCAGGTGCCGAACAGCCGCCAGTTCGACGTGACGGTCGGCAGCAAGCCCCGCCGCCTGTTCGTCGCGCTGCCCGCCGAGCAGGCTGTTGCCGCATCCCATCCGGTGCTGATCGTCCTCGACGGCAACGCGCTCTTCCCGCTCGCCGCGCAACTCGTGCGCAACCGGCGCGCGCGCCCCGACGCGACGCCCGATGCGGAGCCCGTCGTGATCGGCATCGGTTACCCGACCGATGCCGCATACGACATGGCGGCCCGCGCGGACGACTACACGCTCGCGCCGCTGACGGACGGCCACGGTGTCGTCGCCGACCGCCTGCTCGATTTCATCGAACACGACGTGCAGCCCTGGCTTGCGCAACAGGTTGCCATCGACCCGGCGCGCCAGACGCTGTTCGGCCATTCGTACGGCGGCCTGCTGACGCTGTACGCGATGCTGACGCGCCCGCACCTGTTCGCGCGGTATGTCGCGGCGAGCCCGTCGATCTGGTGGGGCGACCGCGCGCTGCTGCCCTATGCGGACCGCTTCGCCATGCAAGCGGCACCGCTGGCGCCCGCACTGCGGCTGCTCGTCACAGCGGGTAGCCTCGAAGAAGGCGCGCCGAATCCCGACGTCGAACGCATGCGCCGGCAACAGGCGCGCAAGCAGGTCAGTTCCGCGCGCGACTTCGTCCGGCGCGTCGGTGCCCGCCCGGGGCTCGACGCGACGTTCCGCCTGATCGACGGCGAGGATCATGGCGGCGTCGTGGTGCCCAGCGCGATGCTGGCCGCGCGCATCGCGGCCGAAGCTGTCGCGGGAGATGCCGCATGAGCGCCGCGTCGCCCGCATCGTCGCCCTCGTCCCGTTCGTCCGCTTCGCTGAAGCTGCGCTACCGCGCAATCGCCGCGCGGCGGGTCGGCGCACTGATGTTCCTCGCCTGCGTGCTCGGCACCCTGCTCGTCGTCGACATCGGCACCGGCCCGTCGCCGTTCCCGATCGCGGACCTGGTCGCCGGGCTGTTCCGGCCGGACGCGCTGCCGCTCGAACAGCGCGTGATCCTCTGGGACGTGCGCCTGCCGTATGCGCTGATGGCCGTGCTCGTCGGCGCGTCGCTCGGCATCGCCGGCGCGGAAATGCAGACCGTGCTGAACAACCCGCTCGCGAGCCCGTTCACGCTCGGCATGTCGGCCGCCGCGAGCGTCGGTGCGTCGCTCGTCGTGATCTCGGGCTGGCACGTCGTGCTGTGGAACGAGAACATCGCGCTGTCGCTCGGCGCGTTCTGCTGCGCGAGCCTCGCGACGCTGCTGATCGTCTGGCTCGCGTGGCGCCATGGCGCGACGACCGAAACCGTGGTGCTGTTCGGCATCGGCCTGATGTTCAGCTTCGAGGCGCTGCTGTGGCTGCTGCAGTTTCTCGCGGATGCGAACGCGCTCCAGCAGATCGTGTTCTGGAGCATGGGCAGCCTCGCGCGCGCGACGTGGGGCAAGATCGCGCTGCTGTCGTGCGTGTTCGCCGCCTGCGCGTTGTGGGCGAGCTTCGACGTCGCATCGCTGACGGCGCTGCGCGCCGGCGACGAACAGGCGCGCAGCATGGGGATCGCCGTCGAGCGGCTGCGACTCGTCGCGTTGGTGCGCATCAGCCTGCTGTCGGCCACCGCGCTGTCGTTCGTGGGCACGATCGGTTTCGTCGGGCTCGTCGGGCCGCACGTCGCACGGCTGCTCGTCGGCGACGAACATCGCTACTACCTGCCCGGCGCCGCCCTTGCCGGCGCGATCATGCTGGCTGGCGCATCGGTGCTCAGCAAGGCGCTGATCCCCGGCGTGACGCTGCCGATCGGGATCATCACCGCGCTGGTCGGCGTGCCGCTGTTCATGATCCTCGTCAGCCGGCGCAGGAGGCTCGATGGATAAGGGCACCCTGTACATCGACGACCTGGCCGCGCGTTATGGCGCGAAGATCGTGCTCGACGGGTTGTCGCTCGCACCCGTTTCGCCTGGCACGATGGTCGGATTGCTCGGACCGAACGGGGTCGGCAAGTCGACGCTGCTGCGCGCACTCGCCCGGCTCGCGGTCGCGCACGGCAACGCGGCGTTCGGCGGATTGGACCTGCTGCGCGGCGCGCGCCGGGAACACACGCGACAGGTCGGCTACCTGCCGCAGACGCTGCCGCAACCGTCGTCGCTGCTCGTGTACGAGGCCGTACGCAGCGCATTGCGCGCGACCTGTCCCGGTTTGTCCGACGCGGCACGCGACCTGCGCCTGCAGAACGTGTTCGAGCGATTGCGGCTGCAAGCGCTCGCGATGTCGCCGCTCGAGCGGCTGTCCGGCGGGCAGCGGCAGATGGTCGGACTCGCGCAGGTACTCGTACGCGGCACGCCGCTGCTGCTGCTCGACGAACCGACGAGCGCGCTCGACCTGCGCTGGCAGTTGCTCGCGCTGGAAGCGGTCGGGGACGCGGCACGCAGACACGGCGCGGTCGTGCTGGTCGCGATGCACGACCTGAATCTCGCGTCGCGATTCTGCGACCGGCTCGTGCTGCTGGGCACCGACGGCCTCGTCGCCGACGGCGCCCCCTCCGAAGTCCTGACACCGCCGCACCTGCGGCGCGCGTATCGTGTCGACGCCCGGGTCGAACGCACGGCGGCCGGCGATTATGTCGCGCTCGCGGAGCGTGCCATTACGGATGACGCGCGGGAAGCGTGCGATGCTTGAGCGCGGACCGGTCATCGCGCCGGCGACCGGTCCGGCTTGCGGGCATCAGGCCGCCATGCCGTTCGCGCAGTCGCACGGGACGCCGATAACAACGCGTGCCAGCGCACGCGAAGCGTCATAGAATCGCGCGGCGGGGCCGTCGGGCCCCGACCCGCCGCGACATCGGCACACGAACGCACGGCCACCGTGCGCGCGGCGGCCCGCTCCTCTTCCCTGCAAGGACGATCGCGTGATGCGCGCATACCGACTTCTGCTGACGGCCGGCGCCACGGCCATGCTTGCCGGCTGGGCTGTGGCTGCCCAGCCGGTGCCCGTCACCGCTGCGTCCGCCCGAAACTGCCCGTCGCCATCGTTCGATCGCTACCCCGTGCGCACGGTGCCCGCGCCGCACACCACGGCCCATGCGCCACGCCTGACCGGCAAGGAAGCGCGCCTCTACCGCACCGTCATTCACGACGCGTTCACGCAAACGGCCAATTTCGCCGGCCACTACCGCGTCGCGATCTGGGGTTGCGGAACCGATTGCCGGAATTTCGCGATCGTCGACAAGTACACGGGCGCGACCTACACGATGCCCGGCGTGCAGGCCATCGCGGGCGTGATGGGCAACGACGAGGAGCGCGTCGATTTCCGCACCGACAGCAGGCTGCTGATCGTCGCGGGCTGCTTCAACGACGACTGCGACGACAACGGCAAGAAGGCCGCCCGGTTCTTTTACGAATGGACCGGCACGCGGCTGCGTCCGGTCGGCACGTGCCCACTCGCCATCGAGCCGCCTCGGTGACCGGCCCGATCGATGCGCCGGCCGCCGCACGGCGCGACTTGCGCTATCGTTCCCCCGGTACACCCCGAACGGCGCGCCCGCCCGCGATGTCAATTCACCTCAGTTTCGACGACGGCCCCGGGCCGTCGACGCCGGCCTTGCTCGATGTCCTGCGCGACGCGTCGTGCAAGGCGACCTTCTTCCTGCTCGGCAAGCACCTGGCGGGCGGCGCGCTCGACGTCGCCGCAAGAATGGCGCGTGAAGGCCATCGGCTCGGCAATCACACGTATTGGCACGCAAAGCCCGGCGCGCTGGCGGACGATGCACTGATCGACGAAATCGAGACGACTGACGCGCTGATCCGCGAAGCCTATCGCGAAGCCGGTGTTCCCGCGCCGGACACGATCCCGCTGCGCCTGCCTTACGGCCTGATGCCGCAGGACAATCGCTCCCGCGTGTTGGCGCGGCTGCAGCGCGATCACACAGGCTGGACCGCCATACTCGACGACTGGCAGCGGCCCGCGCCGTCGCCGCAGGCGCTGTTCGACGCGATGTGCGCGCATGTCGACGCGAGCGCGGCACGGCAGCGCGACGTGCTGTTCTGTATGCACGACGGGTCGCGGCACGGCGAAGCGCGGCCCCACACGGTCGAAGCCGTTCGCCTGTTCCTGAATCGACGAGACTGACGCAACAGCCGGCTAGCGTCCGGGCGCCGCACCCTCCAGCAACTGCCACCAGCCGCCCAGGAATCCGATACCGGGCCCCGGCATCCACAGGCCGCGCTGCGCGGCTTCGAGATGGATCAGCGTCTGGTCCGCGCAGAACAGGGCCATCAGCGCATCGCGGCGGTCGTGCATCCAGTCCGGCGCAGCATCGGGCCGTGTCGCTGCATAGGCTTGCAGGCCGGCCTCCCAGCGCTGCGCATCGAATACGAAGCGATCGTCCCTGCCTGCATCGCGCGACAGCGCGAACAGCGCAAAGGCCGCCTCGAGCCACTGCGCGCCCTGGCCCACATCATCGAAATCGAGCACGCCGTTCACCGCGCCACCGACGTACAGCAGGTTGCCCGCGTGATAATCGCCGTGCAGCCAGTGCGCCGCCCCCGTCAGCCAGTTCGCGGCAGCGTCGAGATGTGCGCCGATCCGCCGGATCATCGTCTCGTAGTGGCCGCTCAAGTCGCCCGGCAACGACGGCGCGGCACGCGCCGCTACGCGTGCGTGGCGCGCCGACAGCCATGCCAGCGGCGCCGATTCGGTCGCGGGTATCGCCGCCAGCGCAGCGTGCAGATGCGCGAGCGCCTGCATCGCATCGCTCGCGCCGGCCTCCCCATCGTCCGGCAGGCCGGGGCTGCCATCGATATGCTCGAACAGATGCAGCCAGCTTCCATCGGGAAGCCGCACACCGGACTGTGCGTCCACGGTCGGCCGCAGGCGCGGCACCGCAGGCAGCATCGGCGCCGTGCGCGGGTGGCCGAGATGGCCAAGTATCGCCACCTCACGATTCACCTGCTCGACCGGCTTCCCGGACCACGACACGCGCAACACTGCGCGCCCCGCATCGCACTCGACGAGATACGTTTTGTTAGTATGGCCCGATGCCAGCGCCTGCAGGCGCGCCGGCCCGATGTTCCAGTGCCGGTGAAGCCACGGTTCCAGCGTTTTCACGTCACTCCTACTCGTTGCATTGACCATGTCAGAGCGTCCTTCGGCCCGCATGCGGGACATCAACATCGAATGGCTGACGCGCGCTGCCGAATTCGGCCATCTGTTCCAGACCCGCTGGCTCGGCGAACGCTTCTTCCATCTGCCCGGCGACATGCTCGCGCTCCAGGAGCTGATCTGGCGCGAGCGTCCCGACTGCATCGTGCAGACCGGCATCGCGGCGGGCGGCGGTGTCGTGTTCACCGCGTCGATGCTGGAACTGGCGGGCGACAGCGGCCGCGTCGTCGCGATCGAGCCGCGCCTGCGCGACGAGGTCAGGCAGCGCCTGCAATCGCACCGGCTCGCGCACCGCATGACGCTGATCGAAGGCGAATCGTGCGCGGCCGACACGCTCGCGTCGGTGCGCGCACAGATTAACGACGGCGCGCGCGTGATGGCGATCCTCGACCTCACGCACACCCACGCGCACGTGCTGCGCGAACTCGAAGGCTATGCGCCGCTCGTGACGCCCGGCAGCTACGCGATCGTGATGGATACCATCATGGAATACCTGCCCGCGTCGATGTTCGACGGCAAACCGTACGGCAAAGGCAACAACCCGGCCACCGCCGCGCGTGAATTCCTCGCCCGCGACGACCGGTTCGAAGTCGACTACGACATCGAAGACCGCGTACTCATGACGCTGTCGCCAGGCGGTTTCCTGAAGCGAGTGCGCTGATCAGGCCGGCAGCTTGCGCAGAACCGTCGCGCGCCGCATAGCTCGCACGAATCTTTGCCGCCTGCTCGCGCAACGACCCGGGCCGCAGCAGGCGTTCGAGCGCATCGGCAATGCCCGCCACGCCGGCCTGCTGGAGATCCAGCACGCACCCCGCGCCGGCCCGCTCGACGAAGTGCGCCGAATGGAACTGGTCGTTGCAGAACGGCGACAGCAGCATCGGCACGCCGCATGCAAGCGACTCCATCACCGAATTCGCGCCACCATGGCTGACGAACGCGTGCGTGCGCTGCAACAGCGCCAGTTGCGGCACGTAGCGCACCGCGACCACGCGCTCGTCGTCAGTTGGTAGCAGATCCGAATCGACCAGTTCGCCCACCGACAACACCAGTTGCGCCGACGTCGCGCGCGTCGCGTCGATGACCTTCGCAAACACATCGGGATGGTAGTAAAGCTGGCTGCCGAGCGACATATAGACGAGCGGACGATCGGCATCGAGGCGCTCCCACGGGAAGGGCGTCTCGTCGCCGCGCGGGCCGGACGGCAGCGCCGGGCCGACCAGCTCGACACCCGGCGGCGGCGCACCGACCAGCGCATCGGTCGTGAATGCGAGCGTCAAGTGCGGCGACAGGATGTCGCAACCGCGAAAACGCGCGTCGAGCCCGTAGCGCGCGAACAGCCGCGTGCGTTCCGGCGCGAGCCATCTCACCGTGCGCAGCAGTTCCGAATCGAGATCGTCCGGCAGCACCGGATTCAGCGAATTGGACATCGACACCCACGGCAGTCCTTCCAGCTCCGCGGCAATCGCCGCCGCATAGAGCAGCGGATCGATCACGACCACGTCGGGCTGCCAGTCGCGCAGTACCGCGCGGATGCCGTCCACCTGTGCGGGTGCGAGGTCGATCAGCAGCGTGCGGATCCAGTGCCGCAGCCAGTCGGCGTCGCGAATGTTCGCGGCGAAACTCGCGCCGCGCGACAGGTCGTGGCGCTCCGGCGTTTCGCGCGGCCCGACGAACGTGAAACCGCCGGCGCCGTCGAGCTGCGCGCTGATGTCGGCCGGCGCATAGAACGCGACGTCGCAACCGGCGGCGCGTAGATGCTGGGCCGGGCCGATACACGGATTGACGTGCCCCTTCTCGGGCACCACGCAGAACAGGATGCGTTTCATGAGCGGCTCAGGTTGGGCGATGCGCAGCATCGAGGTGGTCGAAGTGATCGAGGATCAGCGACAGCGTCGTCCACAGCACGCGTTCGTTATCCGTCTGCAGCGTGGGTGCGGCCAAACCGAGCCTGTCGGCCAGCGCGTGCGTGCGGTCGCGATCGAGCAGCGCCGCGAGGTCCATCGCCGGGGCGAGACGGCCGCGCTTGGGGCCGTGCACGAGCCGGTCCGGCAGGTTCAGGCGTGCGCCGAGATCGCGCAGGCATTGCTTGTCCGGATCGGGTGCGATGCTCGTCAGATGCGCGACGACGGCCGCATCGACGAACGGCGGATGCAGGTCGACCGACGCCGCATCGAACAACGCGTGGCACAGCGGCAGATAGTTGGCCGACCGGTCGCGGCGCAGCACCTGGTCCGCGCCGTCGCCGGTGATGGCCACCTCGACGCCGTCCGCGGCCATCGCCTCGGCCAGCAGCAGCTTCGCGACCGGATGCAGGTTGAACATCGGCTCCTCGACCGCATGGGTCGTTCTCGGCAGCGCCGCGACGAAATCGGCCTCGTTCGCGCGCACGATCTTCACGTTCGCCTGCATCTGCCCGGCCAGTTCGAGTGCGGCATCGCGCTCGCAATAGTCCGGCATGTCGGTCACCAGGATGTAGGACGTCACCTGCTGCTGCGCGCCGAGTTCGCGCAGCAACGCGAGCAACAGCGCCGAATCGAGCCCGCCGCTCAGCGCCAGCGCAACGCGCTTGCCGCTGTCGAGCGCACGCTGCAGCGACGCGCGCAGCACGGTTTCCAGATCGGCGTGCTGCGGCTGCCCGGGTGCCGGCTGCACGGCCAGCCCTTGCGTCGAACGGATCAGCGCATGGCCGGGCGGCACCGCAAGCACGTCGCGCAGCACGGTGCGGCCGACCAGCCGCTCGCCGCTCAGGTAGCCCGCGATGGCCGCCGCGTCCGGCTCGCCGGCCGGTTGCCCCGATGCGTGCAGGACGGCCCGGATGGCGGACGCCGTCGTGCCGCTGCGCGGATGGTAGTGAAGCCGGTCGAAGCCGAACAGGTCGCGCGTACCGACGATCATGGATAACGAGCCTTCAGGGAATTCACTTCAATGCGGTTGAGGATACGATGCGGCGCCACCGGCGCGCTGCCGCCCTGGCAATGCAGGCACGCTTCGAGCGGTGCCTCGCGATTCAGATAGGCGAGCATCGCGCCGAGCATGTCCGCGTCGTCGCGCAACGGCAGGCCGTCGGATTGAAAATCCTTCTCGCCCTTGTAGAGCGTATGGAAATGCGCGGGACGCGTGCACGTGTAGAACATGCCGTCGCGAATCATATGGCAGCGCTCGCGGATCCAGCAATCCCGATAGAGGCGCTGTGCTTCGTCGCGGTCGGTGCCGGGCTGCGTGCGGTTCATCGTCGTGAACACGTCCTGCACCTTCCAGTTCAGGCGCACGTCGAAGCGCGCGGCCTGGTGCTCGACATGCGCGACCAGGTCGGGCGACAACGACGGCTTCGGATAGCGCGAGATCGTCAGCGCATCCACGGCCTGCCAGAACGCGTCCGTCATCTCGCCGAGCTTCAGGCCGTTCGTCGTGACGGAGATCACGGGCGCGATGCCCGTGGCGCGCACGCGCGGGATGAGTTCGACGAGCGCCGGATGCAGCAGCGGTTCGCCGCCGACCAGCTTGAACATGCGCGGGCGCAACACCTTCGCGGCGCGGCGCAGATCGGCCTCGAGCGATTCGGGGCTCGCGTACCACTCGGGCAGCAGCGGCGACAGCGAGCAGCATTCCGCGCAGGTCAGGTTGCAGTGGTCGACGATATGCGCCTCCAGCGAGCGCGTCAGCACGCGCCCGTCTTCGATGCGGTAATCGCGATCCAGCGGCGGCGGAAACACATGCTGCCGCTCGGCCGGCGGCGTCGGATTCGAAATCCGGTTCAGATTCGCATTCACTTCAGCGTCCTGCTTCCACACAACGGGAAAAGAAATCGACCAGACGGTCGCGCGCGTCCACCATCGCGGACGCCATCGTCACCGCGCCGTTCAGATGCGATGCAAAGCGCGAAGGATCGTCGAGCCAGCCTTGCACGATCCAGAGCTTGAGCGCGTGCTGCAGACACGCGGCATCAACCGCCCATGCAATGCGCGCGGGATCCACCGGCCGGGTCCGCCGGTATGCCAGCACGAACGCTTCCGCCAGATGCGGCGCCTCCAGCGGCAGATGGTTCAGGCAACGCACCAGCTCGTATTCGCGCGGCGCGCCGATCGACGCTTCCCAGTCGAGGATGAGCGGCGGCAGCGTGCCCGTGAACAGATAGTTGAACTGGTTGTAGTCGTTGTGGATCGGATGCTGCGGATCGTCGGCGGGAAATGCATCGATGCTGCGTGGATAGTAGCGGTCGAGCATGCACAGCGCGAGATCGACATAGCGGCGCAGGTTGTCGGCGGCGGCGTTCGAGCGGGCGTGATCGAGTGCGTCGAGCAGGCTGCGGCGCACCGCGTCCGCGTCGATCGCGGTCAGTCGTGCGCGGATCGTGTCGAGTTGCGGCAAGTGAATCTGCTCGAGGCTCAGATGCAACGCTGCCAGACTCGTACCGAGCGCATCCCATTCGGCCAGCGAAAACGTGTCGTAGGTTCTGAACTGCCCGATTTCCCAGCGCGTCAGCATCGCGTGGGTGTTTGACCCCGTCCACAGCGGTGCGCCGGCCGTCATGCGCTTCAGCGCCTGCACATGGAAACGTGAATCCCCGTGCGCCTCGAAATGCGCGAGCACGGCAGCTTCCTTGGCCGCACGCGCCTGATGCCCGGGCGCGTAGCGCTTGACCGCTACGCCGCCATCATCGGTCGGCAAATGCCACACGCGTTCGCCCACCTGGCGCGGCGGCCCGCTTCGGCCCAGCGCATAGGCATCGCGGATCTCGTCGAAGGTGGCGGCGAGCGAGTCCATTCAGATGTGCTCGGCCGGCCCGTATCGATACGGATGGCCGCTCAGGAACGTGTTGTGCCCGACGTAGCGCACCTTGTACATCGCCGGGCGGAACAGCACCGAAGGATCGTTGTTCGTGATGCCGAGCAGCGGATACAGGTCCTGCCGCACGAAGAATGCATTGTTGCCCATGTCGTCGCAGCAGACGAGTTCATAGCCCTTCTGCCTGCCGAGATGGACGAGCGATTCGAGGCTCGCGCCGTAATAGGTCGAGCCGTCCCATTCGTGACCCGGATTGAAGCACATGACCCATCGTTCGGGCGGCGTGTAGTACGGGTTGTATTCGATCACCACGATGCGCGGCTGAAACGCTTGCAGGCCGCGCCACACCCAGTAGTCGTTGCCGTCGATATCGATCGACAGCAGGTCGAAGTCGGTGGGCGTGTTCGCATCGGCGAGCAACGTGTCGATCGTGTCGGGCTGAACGCGGTCATGGTGCAAGCGGACGCGGTCCGCGCCCGCGTAGTGGGCGGCCAGCTTGCCGAAGCGGTACGTGCTGCCTTCCACCAGCACGCCGGACCATCGCTCTTCACGCAGCAGCCGAGCGGTGTTGCTGTTGCGCAGGCCGTCGCTTGCGCCGATGTCGACGCAGAAGCGGTTGGCCGGCGCGATCCGCTCCATCAGGCGCGACAGGATGCCTTCCTCGGTGCCCTGCGCGTACAGGCTTTGCGCAAGGCCGGACAGGTCGAGCGGGAAAGGATGGTCCTGCATCGAGGGGGCGGCTCCGGTCGGAATTAAGGATGGTATTCGGAGCGTAATTTACCCGAAGTCGATTGAGGGAAGGAAACCAGGATTCGCAACACGGGGGCCTTCACTGGCGCAGAAATGAAAAAGCCCGCATCGACAATACTGTCGATGCGGGCTCGATGCGCTTCCGGCCGCTTCGCTCTATGCGCTCCGGATGCGTACTGCCCGGCCGTGACACATGAACGGAAGCGTCAGGACACTTACTCCTGCCCCTGGCTTGTCAGGAACTCCTCGTAATTGCCGCCAAAGTCGAACAGCGTGCCATCCGTGCGCACTTCGATGATCCGGTTCGCCAGCCCGCTCACGAATTCGCGGTCGTGCGACACGAAGATCAGCGTGCCTTCGAACTGCTCGAGCGCGATCTGCAGCGACTCGATCGATTCCATGTCCATGTGGTTGGTCGGCTCGTCCATCAGCAGCACGTTGTGGCGGCCGAGCATCAGCTTGCCCCAGATCATGCGGCCCTTCTCGCCGCCCGACAGCACCTTCACCGACTTCTTGATGTCGTCCGACGAAAACAGCAGGCGGCCCAGCGTGCCGCGCACCATCGTTTCGTCGTCGCCGTCCTTGCGGTACTGGTCGATCCAGTCCATCAGCGTGATGTCGTTCGGGAACTCCTCGTACGTGTCCTGCGGCATGTAGCCGACATTCGCGTTCTCGGACCACTTCACCGTGCCGTGCTCGAGCTCCAGCGCGCCGAGCAGCGAACGCAGCAGCGTCGTCTTGCCCGCGCCGTTCTCGCCGATGATCGCGATGCGCTCGCCCGGCTGAACCGACAGGTTGAAGTTCCGGAAGATCGTGCGCTCGTACTTCTTCGTGATGTCTTCAGCCACCACCGCGACGTTGTGCAGCTTCTTCTCGAACTCGAAACGGATGAACGGGTTCTGGCGCGACGACGGCTTGAATTCCTCGATCTTGATCTTGTCGATCTGCTTCGCGCGGCTGGTCGCCTGGCGGGCCTTCGACTTGTTCGCCGAGAAGCGGCGCACGAAGTCCTGCAGTTCGGCCACGCGCTCCTTCGCCCGCGTGTTCGCCGCGGCCTGGCGCTCGCGCGCCTGTGCCGATGCGAGCATGTAGTCGTCGTAGTTGCCCGGCCAGACTTTCAGCGTGCCGAAGTCCATGTCGGCCATGTGCGTGCACACCGAGTTCAGGAAGTGACGATCGTGCGAGATGATGATCATCGTCGAGTTGTACTCGTTGAGCGTTTGCTCGAGCCAACGGATCGAGTTGATGTCGAGGTTGTTGGTCGGTTCGTCGAGCAGCAGCACGTCCGGCTTCGAGAACAGCGCCTGCGCGAGCAGCACGCGCAGCTTCCAGCCCGGCGCGACGTCGCTCATCGTGCCGTTGTGGAATTTCTCTTCGATACCGATGCCCAGCAGCAGCGCGCCCGCGCGCGCCTCGGCGTCGTAGCCGCCGTATTCGGCGAACTTGCCTTCAAGCTCGGCGGCGTGCATGTAGTCGTCGTCGGTGGCTTCCGGGTTCGCGTAGATCGCGTCACGCTCGGTCATCGCGGCCCACATCTCGGTGTGGCCCATCATCACGACGTCGAGCACGCGTACGTCTTCGTACGCGAACTGGTCCTGGCGCAGCTTGCCGAGACGGACGTTCGGCTCCAGCGCGACGTTGCCGGCGCTCGACTCGAGATCGCCGCCGAGGATCTTCATGAACGTCGACTTGCCACAGCCGTTCGCGCCGATCAGACCATAGCGGTTGCCCTCGCCGAATTTGACCGAGATGTTCTCGAACAAGGGCTTCGGCCCGAATTGCATCGTGATGTTGGCAGTAGAAAGCACGGCAGGTCCCGTTAAAGGATAAATCGACGGAAAACCGTGTATTTTAGCAGGTGTCGGAGAAACTGCCGACCACGCCGTTCCGGCAGCGCATTCCAGGCCCCCTGGCCCGCCGCCCGGCGGCCCGCCAACACGACAGCACGCGCCCCACCGCCGCCGCCTTACCGGAATCCCGCATGCCTGCCAGCCCGCTTCGCGAACAACTCGTCGGCGCATGGCGCCTCGTGTCCTACGAAGTCCGCCCGCGCGACGGCAGCGCGGCCGCCTATCCGCTCGGCCGCGACGTGCGCGGCTGGCTTCTCTATACGCGGGACGGCTACATGTCCGCCCAGCTGATGGCCGCCGGCCGGCCGCCCTACGCGAACGGCGACCCGCACCACGGCGCCGACGAAGCGTGCGCGGCGGCCGCGCGCGGCTACATCGCCTATTCAGGCGCCTTTCAGGTCGCCGACGACGGCACGCTGACTCACGAAATGGACGTCAGCCTGCTCCCGAACTGGGTCGGCAACGTCCAGCAGCGGATCGCCGTGCTCGACGGCGATCGCCTGCAGCTCGGCCCCTTGGCACCGGTCCGGATCGGCGGCCGGGAGGTCGACGTCGTGCTGCTCTGGGTGCGCGCGGGCTGCTGACGCCCGTTACTTGCCGGCCTTCGCCGCCGCCCGCTGCGCAGCCTTCGCATTCATCTGACCAAACAGCTCCGAGCACGGCACGTCGCGGTTGTTGCTCGGCGCGATCAGCGGAATCAAGGCCGCGAACGGGTTGATCAGCCCGAGGCCGATCATCGCGCCGGCGCGCAGCGCGAGCGCGCCGGCATCGACGCCGACGTCCGGGTTCTTGAACGTACCCTTCGCATACAGCGGCGAGCGCAGCGAGAAGATCCGGAAACCCTTCGTGTGCGGATGGATCTTCAGGTTCAGCGTTTCGTCGCGCAGGCTGATCGGGCCGTCGACGTTGATCAGCGCGTCGTCCGTATCGAGCGCGAATACCTTCGGGTCGAGAATGCCGTTGGTCGCGACGAAGTCGATCGCCGCGCAGTTGATGTTCACGTCGCGGTTGCCGAACAGCTTCTCGTAGACGACGTTCGCGACGTTCAGCCCCGCCGCTTCCATCAGCAGGCGGCTGATGCGGCCGTCCGTCACGAGCGCCTTCACTTCACCGTTCGACGTCGCGGCCAGCGCGGCCGGCGAGTTGCCGGTCGCCGACAGCGACGCATCGCCGTTGATCTCGCCGAGCGCCGACTGCATGACCTTCTGCGCCGGGAACAGCTGCTTGAGCTTCAGGTGCCGCGCCGCCACCGTGAAGCGGCCCTTCAGCGGCGCACCGCTGCCGTCGAGATGCGCGGTCGTTGCGAGCGTGCCGCCCGCGACGCCGAACTGCAGCGGCTCGAGCGACAGCACGCCGTCCTGCATCACGATGTGCGTGTACAGGTTCGTGATCGGCAGGTCCGAACTCTTGACCAGCTTGCGGCCCGTGAACTTGACGTCCGCGTCGAGTGCGCGCCAGCGGTCCGTGCGGAAGGTCTCGACCGGCAGCACGCGGCCCGGCGGCTGTTTCGTCGTGTCGCCGCGCTTGGCCTTGCTCGCGGCCGTGTCCGCGCCGATCACCGGAGCGAGATCGGAGAACTGCAGCAGGTTCGACACGAGCTCGCCCGACAGCTTCGGCCGCGGCTCGCGCTGCTCGTAGAACAGCGTGCCGCCGAGATCGCTGCCGCCGACGCGGCCGTTGAAGTTCTCGTAGCGGAACGTGCTGGCCTTGCGCTTGAAGTTGCCGATCAGCCGCCCTTCGGTCGCGTAAGGCGGCGTATCGGGCAGCGTGATGCCGCTGAGCTGGTAGAGATGCGACATCGACGTGCCCTGCAGCCACAGCCGCAGGTCGATGGCCGCGAGATGCATCGGATCGGTCAGCGTACCGACGATCGCGAGCCGCGTGTCGCCGGCCTTCACGTCGGCCTGCAGCGGGAACGGCCGCGACGCGTCCTGGATCGCCAGCACGCCGCCCAGTTTGCCGGTACCGCTGATCGGCACGTTCTTGTAGCGGCCGTCGACCTTCAGCCCGAACGCATAGGTCGGGCCGGACGGCTTCGCGGGCGCCGCGACGCTGCTTGCGCCGCTTGCACCCGATGCGGCGGCCGCAGCCGATGCCGAAGAGGGAGACGACGAGGACGAAGCCGAAACCACGGCAGACGCAGCCGAAGCACCCGTTGCCGACGCCGCACTCGCAGCCTGCGCGGCGGAAGCGCTCGACGCGGCCTCCGCGTTGGCCTTCGCGCTCAGTTGCGCGGCGCCGTGCTTGCCGACCCGCTGCGCGGATGCCGCACGCGAGGTCTGCTCCTGTTCCTTCAGCACGTCGCCGAGCGGAATCGGCTGCCCGAGCGTGTCGATCGCGACGGTCAGGTCGGCCTTGGTGATCGCGTCGCGATACGTGACGGTGCCCTTCGCGAAGCCGAAGCTGTCGAGCCGCACCTTCCACGGCGACGGCTGCGACGATTGCTTGAACTGGAAGGTCCACGTGTTGCGGCCGTCGGCGAGCCGCTCGAGGTCGACGGCCGGATTCACGACGTCGATCGACGGAATCACGATTTCATGCGCGAGCAGCGGCAGGATCGCGAGATCGAAGTGCGCGGCATCGAGCGTGACGAACTTGGGCGTCTTCGCCCAGTCGGGGTTGCCGATTTCGAGCTGCGTGGCCGAAAAGCTCGGCCAGGGCACCCAGGCGCGCCAGCCGGTTTCGCCATCGGGGCGGCGCCAGCCGACCTTCAGGTCGCCGTTGATCGCGAACGGGCGGCCGAGCGCGGCTGTGACCTGTTCGTTGACCCACGGCTTCGCGCGATTCCAGTCGAAGGCGAAGAGAAAGACGCCGGCCGCCGCGATGAGCACCGCGACGATACCGACGATCCATGCAGCCGATTTGCCGATGGCTCGGGTTAGCGTCATGGCGGTTCCGTTGTTGTTCTGACATGTTGCCGCACCATGCCGGGCCGCTTGCGTGGACGAACGGCGCACGAGACCCGCGGCTTTTCGATCGGTATTATGACGCACGCCATGGTGACGTTTCGGCGCCATTAACGCTTTTTTTCATTTGTGACATGACAGCCCCCACCGGCCTCATCAATGCACAGCGCATCACGCGGCGCGATGCCAGCAGCGGCAAGACCCTGCTCTCCCCGACCGATTTCAGCCTCGCCGCGGGATCGCGGATTGCTATCACCGGGCCGTCCGGGTCGGGCAAGAGCGTGCTGCTGCGTGCGCTCGCGCTGCTCGATCCGCTCGACGGCGGCCACATCCGGTGGCGCGGCAAGCGGATCCGGCGCAATGCGATCCCGCGTTACCGCCGCAGCGTCGCGTATGTGCGCCAGCGCCCCGCGCAGATGGACGGCACCGTCGAATCGCAGTTGCGCTATCCGTATTCGCTCGCGATCTATCGCGACGTCGCGTTCGATCGCGCGCGCGCCGAAGCACTCGCCGCGCAGGCCGGCCGCGGCCCCGACTTTCTCGACAAGCGCGCAAGCGACCTGTCGGGCGGCGAAGCGCAGATCGCCGCGCTGCTGCGCGTGCTGCAGCTCGATCCCGACGTGCTGCTGCTCGACGAACCGACCTCCGCGCTCGACCCCGAATCGGCGCGCGCGATCGAGACGCTCGTCGGCACATGGTTCGACGCGGCGCCCGACGCCCGCGCATACATGTGGATCTCGCACGATCCGGCCCAGGCCGCGCGGATCGGCACGATGCGGCTAGTGATGCAGGCCGGCGTGATGCACGTTGCAAACCCGACGGAGGCAACGCAATGAGCCCTGCACTTCAGGACCTGAGCCTCGTCGACGTCGGCATCGCCGCCGCGCTCGTCGCGGTCAACGGCGCGATCTCGATGGCCCTGTCGCTCGGCCTCGGCCGCAAGCTCGCGCTCGCGGCCGTGCGCACCGTCGTGCAGTTGCTCGCAATCGGCTACGTGCTCGGCTGGGTGTTCGGCCATCCGCACTGGTACGTCGTGCTGCCGCTCACCGCGCTGATGACGCTGATCGCCGGGTTCGCCGGCGCCGGGCGCGGCAAGCGTACATATCGCGGCCAGCGCATCGACAGCATCGCGTCGATCTGGTTCAGCAGCTGGTTCGTCGCGGCGGTCGGCCTGTTCGTCGTGATCCGCATCCATCCGTGGTACGCGCCGCAATACGCGATTCCGATCCTCGGGATGATTCTCGGCAATACGCTCACGGGCGTGTCGCTCGGCGTCGAGCGGATGATGGAAGAACTCACGGCACGCCGCGATCGCGTCGAAACCGCACTCGCGCTCGGCGCGACGCGCTGGGAGGCCGCGCAGGACGCCGCGCGCCAGGCCGTGCGTGCAGGCATGCTGCCGACGCTGAACCAGATGGCCGTCGTCGGCGTCGTGAGCCTGCCGGGGATGATGACGGGCCAGGTGCTGGCCGGCCAGTCGCCGCTGCAGGCCGTGCGCTACCAGATCGTGATCATGTTCCTGATCGCCGCGGCCTCCGCGCTCGGCACCGTCGGCGCGGTGCTGATGACCTATCGCCGGCTGTTCTCGGCCGATCACCGCTTTCTCGCATCGCGGCTCGAAGAACGCGCGCACTGACACGCGGCGTCACCGCGCGAAGCGCTCGCGCGGTTCGCCGGTCAGCGCACGGCGCGGCGCTTGCCGATCGCCTGCCGCAACGCGGCCGCGATGTCCGCGTGCGGCGCGAGCCCGTCGACCGACGCAACAAGCCGCACCGCGCGCGGCGTCGTCACATACGCCTGCGCGCCGACAAAGCCGCCGCTGCCGGCCGAGCGCGTCGTCACGACGAGCGCCTGCGGCGCCCGCGCGCCGAGGTCGGCCGTGAACGCATCGGTGACCGTACCGTCACGCGCATGCAGCGCGCCCGTCACGTAATCGTCGGTATCGAAGCCGGGGGCGGCATGCGCGGTCGAATACACGTGCACCGCGTAGCTGCCGGTCGAGCACGGCTCGAGCGCGCCGCTCGACACGACCGCCACCTGCTGCCGCGACGGCAGCGCGACCTTTTTCACGAAGCCGCACTCGTCGGCCGCGTGCGCGTGCATGGCGACGAACGCAAGGGCACACAGCAACGCGCGCATTCGGCATTTCATCGGGATGTCGTGACAGGAAGGTGAGGATGCGGGCGAGCATAGCGTGACATTCGCGTGACGTCACGCAGGTCGGCACGCGACGCTGTCGCATATCGAACGGCTGCCACGCCGTTGCGGCAACCGCGGTACTGCGAGGCAGGTCGCGGAAAAGCGTCGTGACGGCGACACGAAACGGTTCCGTGTCGCCGGGCCAACCCGCGAGTCGAATCCGTTGCACGCGCACCGGCTACGGCACCGGCCCGCGCGCGCCGCTCAGCGCTTGATCGACACCGTCACTTTCGTGCCGTCGCTCATCGTGACGGACTTCGAACCGCCATTGGTCGGGATCGACACCCACTTCACCTGGCTCACCGACACGACGTCCGGGCACTGCAGCGACTTGCCGCCGGCCGTCACGCTGCGCGTGCCCTTCGGCGCGGCCGCCTGGAAGCTCAACTGCACGTTGGCGATCCCCTTCGCGTCGATCGACGGCGCGAGCCGCACCTGGGTCTGGCGCACCATCGCGCCATTCTCGTCGCGCGGCAGGCTGTCGGCGTTCGGGCAACCGTCCGGCATTGCGACCGCACCGCTCGGCGGCACCGACTTCCAGTTGAAGTCGTCCGTCTCGCCCGAGCGGATCTTGCGGGTCTCCTGCGTATTGCCGAAGGCCTTCGAGTCGACCTTGACGGTGTATTCGAGCTGTCCGGTGCCGCCGCCCTTCAGGCTGCCCTTGACCGGCGGCGCCGCGAATACGCTCGCGCTGACGCACGCCGCCGCGAACACGACCGACCACGATCCGGCGACTGACAAGCTGCGTTGGCTCATGCTGACCTCCTTGGTATGCGGCGGCACGCGCGTGCCGCGCGGTTTTCGATGCATGATGCGCTGCCAGTCTACCGCCAAGCGGCATGCAGTGCGCCGCAAACGCATCGGGTGTTACCCCGCTTGCGTTCGCGGCGCCGCAACCTTACGTGCGATGGCGGCTCAGAAGCCGCTCAGCACGAGCTTGCCGATCGCGCGCCCGGCTTCGAGCAACTGGTGCGCGCGCCGCACGTTCGCGGCATTGATCGTGCCGAGCTGTTCGCCGAGCGTGGTGCGCAGCGTGCCGCCGTCGACGAGCCGCGCGACTTCGCCGAGGATCCGGTGCTGCTCGATCATGTCCGGCGTCTCGAACATTGCGCGCGTGAACATGAATTCCCAGTGAAACGCGGCGCTCTTCGCCTTCAGCAGTTCGACCGGCACCGGCTTGTCGTTCTCGACGATCGTGCAAATGCCGCCCTGCGGCCGGATGACTTCGGCAGCGGCAGGGAAATGACGATCCGTGTCGTTGAAGATCAGCACGTAGTCGACGTTCGGATACCCGGCCTCGCGCAACTGCGCAGGCAGGTCGCCGAAATGGTCGACCACCGTGTCCGCGCCCAGCGAGCGCACCCAGTCGGCCGACGCCGGCCGCGACGCGGTCGCGATCACGTGCAGCTTGCCGAGCGCCTTCGCGAGCTGGATCGCGATCGAGCCCACACCGCCCGCGCCGCCGATGATCAGCACCGACTTGCCGGCGTCCGCGCCCTGCGGCGACACGTACAGCCGGTCGAACAGCGCTTCCCACGCGGTCAGCGCGGTGAGCGGCAGCGCGGCCGCCGCGGCGAAATCGAGCGTGCGCGGCTTCAGCGCGGCGATTCGCTCGTCAACCGTATGGAATTCGCTGTTCGCGCCGGGCCGCGTGATGCTGCCCGCGTAGAACACTTCGTCGCCGGGCCGGAACAGCGTGACTTCGGCGCCGACCGCGACCACCGTGCCGGCCGCATCCCAGCCGAGCACGCGCGGGGTGTCCTCGACCTGCGGCTTCGGCGCGCGCACCTTGGTGTCCACCGGGTTCACGGAAATCGCCTCGACCTTCACGAGCAGGTCGCGCGGGCCCGGCACGGGCTGCGGCAGCTCCACGTCGAGCAAGGCTTGCGGGTCGTCGATCGGCAGATAACGGGTCAGTCCAACGGCTTTCATCACGAAACTCCTTCAGGGAAACCTGGGGGCCGCGGCGCAGCCCCATGAACGTCATCGTAGGCAACCCGATCCTTCGATAAAACCGCTATATTTCCTGAAACATTTTCAGGAATTTCAGAACAATGCCCTCCCATCCGATTCCGGCCCCCGACAAGCCGCTCGACCTGCTCGACGTCGCGCTGTTCGTGCGCGCGGCGCTGCTCGCGAACGTCACCGCAGCCGGGCGCGAGTTCGGCGTATCGGCCGCGGTCGCGAGCGCGCGCATCGCGCAGCTCGAGCGCCAGCTCGGCGCGCGGTTGCTGCACCGCACCACGCGCCGCATCAGCCTCACGCAGGACGGCGAAGTCTTCATGGCGCACGCCGACACGCTGCTGTCGGCCGCCGACGCCGCGCGCGCGTCGGTCGGCCACGGCCGCACCGAGCCGTACGGGCGCCTGAAGGTGTCGATGTCGTCGTCGTTCGGCCGCCAGCATGTCGCGCCGGTGATCCCCGCGTTCCTGCGCCGCTATCCGTCCGTGTCGCTCGACCTGCGGCTGTCGGACGAGATCGTCGATCTCGTCGACGACGGTTACGACGTCGCGATCCGCCTCGGCACGCTGAAGGATTCGACGCTCGTCGCGCGCAAGCTTGCCGTGAACCGCCGCGTGCTGTGCTGCTCGCCCGCGTATCTCGCCGAGCACGGCACACCACGCCATCCGGCCGACCTCGCGCAGCACGAGTGCGTGATCCTCGGCGACCAGCGCGACTGGTCGTTCGCCACGCCGCAAGGCCCGCTCACCGTGCGGGTCGGCGGCCGGCTCGTCGCGAGCAACGGCGAGGCGATCCGCGAAGCGCTCGTCGACGGCTTCGGGATCGCGATCAAGTCGACCTGGGACGTCGGCCCGCTGCTCGCGAGCGGCGCGCTCGTCACGGTGCTCGACGACTATCCGTTCGCGGAAGACATCGCGATCTGGGGCGTCTATCCGAGCCGCGCGCACGTCCCGCTGAAGACGCTCGCGTTCATCGCGTTCCTGGCCGAGCATTTCGGCGATCCGCCGTACTGGGATCGCGCGGACGGGTGAACACCGGCGTCGCCCGGCGATCCGCCGCACGCACGGGCCCGGGCGGCTACCCGCGGGGTATCTGGCGGCGATCGGATAGCTATCCGATACCAACCGGCTACAATGGCGCGTTCGCGACGCAATGGCCCGCTGCCGAGGGGCCGCGCTCGCAGACGGCCGCCCATTGGCCGCGCACGCTTTTCATTCGCCTCCCAACCATCCCGTCATGACCCACAACCTCGTCATCCAGAGTCTTGCGCCGCTGTCGGACGCCCATCACAAACCGCTGCTCGCGCTGTCGCGCGGCACCCGCATCGTGCAGACCGACGATCACGCACTGCGGATCGAAGACGCGAACCCGGCGCAGCGCCTCGACATCGACGCGTACTGCGGCACGCACGCGCTCGATTTCGCGTTCGTCGAGGCCGGCCTCACGCTCGGCAATTTCGGGCTCGCCGTGATGGACATGGATTCGACGCTGATCACGATCGAATGCATCGACGAGATCGCCGATTTCTGCGGACTGAAAACGCAGGTCGCCGAGATCACCGAAGCGTCGATGCGCGGCGAGATCCGCGACTTCAACGAAAGCCTCACGCGACGCGTCGCGCTGCTGGCCGGGCTCGACGCGCACGCGCTCGAACGCGTGTACGAGGAACGGCTGCAACTGTCGCCGGGCGCCGAGAAGATGCTCGCCGGCGTGAAGGCCGCCGGCATGAAAACGCTGCTCGTGTCGGGCGGCTTCACGTTCTTCACCGAGCGCCTGAAGGCGCGCCTCGGCCTCGACCATGCGCATGCGAACACGCTCGAGATCGTCGACGGCAAGCTGACCGGCAAGGTGCTCGGCGAGATCGTCAACGCCGACGTGAAGGCGCGCCTGCTGCGCGAGACGTGTGCATCGCTCGGCCTCGAGCCGAGCCGTGCGATCGCGATGGGCGACGGGTCGAACGACCTGAAAATGATGGCCGAAGCCGGGCTGTCGGTCGCGTTCCACGCGAAGCCCGTCGTGCGCGACGCGGCGACGGTCGCGTTCGATCACGTCGGCCTCGACGGGCTGCTGCGGCTGTTCTGATCCTGCCGCACGTCAAATGAAAAACGCCGGCGCGATGTTGCATCGCGCCGGCGTTTTGTTTTTCTTTTCTGCTGAACGCTATCGGCTGGCGATCAGCCGAGCGCGGCCTGCATCGCGCGCTCGATGTCCGCGCGCAGGTCGGCTTCGTCTTCCAGGCCGACGTAGAAACGCACCAGCGTGCCGCGATGCGCCCAGTCCGGACGCATCGACGCGACGTCGTAAGGCATCGCGAGGCTGCATGCGCCGCCCCAGCTCCAGCCGATCGCGAACAGTTCGAGCGACTCGACGAAGCGGTCGATCTGCTCTGCACTGTAGCGTTCGTCGAACACCACCGAGAACAGCCCGCCCGCACCGGTGAAGTCGCGCATGAACGACGCATGCCCCGGGCAATCGGCGATCTGCGGGTGCAGCACCGACGCGATCTCCGGCCGCGCCTTCAGCCATTGCGCGAGCGCGAGCGCGCTCTTGCTGTGCGCGTCGAAGCGCACCTGCATGCTCGGCAGGCTGCGCAGCACGAGCGAGCAATCGTCGACCGACACGCCGATCCCGCAGCGCATCCGCGCGAGCTTCAGCTTCGCGTGCAGTTCCGCGTTCGCGGTGATCGTCGCACCCATCAGCACGTCGCTGCCGCCCGACTGGTACTTGGTCAGCGCCTGCACCGAGATGTCGACGCCGTGTTCGAACGGCTTGAACGCGAGCCCGGCCGAAAAGGTGTTGTCGATCGCGGTGACGATGCCACGTGCCTTCGCGGCCGCCGCGAGCGCCTGCACGTCCGGCACTTCCATCGTCACCGAGCCGGGCGCCTCGATCCAGATCAGTCGCGTGTTCGGCTGGATCAGGTCGGCGATGCCGGCACCGATCAGCGGATCGTAGAAGCGCGCGGTAATGCCGAAATCCTTCGCGAGCCAGTTGCCGAAATCGGCGTTCGGCCCGTACACGTTGTGCGGAATCAGCACGTCGTCGCCGGCTTTCACGATCCCGAAGTAGACGTTCATGATGGCCGCGAGGCCCGACGGCTGCAGCAGCGCATGCGTGCCGCCCTCGATCTCGGCGAGCCGCTGCGCGAGCGCGAGCGACGTCGGCGTCGCATGCAGCCCGTAGCGCCACTGGTTGTCGTTGTGCCAGACGAGCGCACGCATCGTCGCGAGATCGGGGAACACGACCGTCGACGCGCGCGCGACCGGCGGCACGAACGAACGGAAACCTTCCGGGATCACGTCGTCGGGTTGAACGATGCGGGTTTGCAGCGCGCGCTTGGGAGTGGATGCAGTCATGACAGGAGCCCGGGCACGAGGCCGTTCGGTTGCGGAATATGTCGCTAGGTTAGCCAAAATCGGCGCAATTGGCCCGGTACAATGCGCGCCGTGCGCACCGAGCCAGCGCGGAGTCAGTCGTCGGTGCGCAGATTGACGACGCTGCCCACCGTCTCGATTTCCTGTACGCGGCCGTCGCGCACCTGCAGCGCCGCGCGCTTGCCCGGCGCGAGCCGCAGCACGACGGGCTGCGGATCCGACTCGTCCGAATTCATCCGGTCGGCCTTCAGGTCGCCGGTCGCGTCGAAGCGGCCGATCCACACGCCCGTGATGTTCGTGCCGTCGTTCGATTCCTCGATTTCGAGCGTGTCGCCGTCGCGATCGCCCGCGAGCAGCACGACCTCGCCCGTATCGGCGAACTGGTATTCGCCGTGCACGCCTTCCTCGTCCGTCTTCGGGCCGAGATGCACGACGATCGGCCGGTCGCCGAGCGTGCCCTCGTAGCGCGGCAGGCGGGCGAACTCGGGATTCGGCTTCAGCGGCCGCGCCAGTGCCGGTTCATCCTGCTGCACGCCCGGCGCGACGGCCTGCGCCGCGACCACGCCGGGCATCGCCATGCCCGCCGCCAGCGCGCCCGCGACGACGAGCGCCCGTTGCCATTGCGAATATCGACCCACCTTGTGTTGCTCCTTGCTTCAGATTCGCTCGAAAATCGCGGCGATGCCCTGCCCGCCGCCGATGCACATCGTCACGAGCCGGTAACGGCCGCCGCGTTGCCTCCTCATTCTTCCGATCGATGAATCGTTCGTGCGGCGCCGCGGCCTGCGTGCGCATGCCGCATCAGCCTTGCATCAGGCGCTCCACCGCATCGCGGTGCGGAATCGGCGCGACCGCGCCGTAGCCTGTCGTCGACAGTGCCGCCGCGGCATTCGCATAACGCGCCGCCGCGAACGGATCGTCGCCCGCGACGATCCGCGCGACGAAGGCGCCGCCGAAGCAGTCGCCCGCGCCCGTCGCGTCGACGGCTGCGACCGCGAAGCCCGGCACGACGCGCCGCTCGTTCGGCGTCGCCACGTAGGCGCCGTCCTTGCCGAGCTTCAGCGCGACGACCTGCGGCCCGTGTTCGAGCATCGCATCGACGATCGCGTCTCGATCGTTCGCGCCCGTGAGGGCCGTCACGTCGTCCCAGCTGGGCAGGCAGATATCCGTCTGGCGCAGCGCTTCGCGCATCACCGCGCGGGCGCGCGGCAGCGGCCACAGCTTCAGGCGCAGGTTCGTGTCGAAGCTGACCTTTGCACCGTTGCGGCGCGCATGGTCGATCGCCGCGAACGCAGCGTCGCACGCAGCCGTGCCGATCGCGAGGCTGATGCCCGACAGGTGCACGGCCTTCGCGGCGGCCAGCGCGTCGAGCGGCAGGTCGCCCGCTGCATAGCGGCTCGCCGCCGAGCCCGCGCGCAGGTAGTCGAACTGGTGACCGCCGGCGCCATGCGTGACGAAATACACGCCGGTCGGCGCCGTGCGGTCGATCCGCACGTACGTCGTGTCGACGTGCTCGGCGCGCCACATGTCGGCCAGCAGGCGGCCGAACGGATCGTCGCCGATCGCCGACACGAAGCCCGTCGACGCGCCCTGGCGCGCCGCCGCGATGCAGAAGTTCGACGTGTCGCCGCCGAAGCCCTGCAGGAATTCAGGCCGGCCCGGCTGCGACTGGTTGAATTCGATCATCGCCTCGCCGAGCGCGAGAATCTCCGGAAACGCGGCGGTCATCGCTTACACCTCGCCCCACAGATCGTGGCCGTCGGCGCCCGTGATCTTCACGGACACGAAATCGCCGACCTTGTAGCGCTTCGATGCCTTCGCCGCCGGCTCGACATAGACGACACCATCGATTTCCGGCGCATCGGCCGCCGTGCGGCCGATGCCGCCTTCTTCGCTGACTTCGTCGATCAGCACCTTGAGGGTCTTGCCGACCTTGCGCTGGATGCGGTTCGCCGACACTTCCTCAGCGACTTCCATGAAGCGCGCGCGGCGCTCCTCGCGGACTTCATCCGGCAGCGCGCCGTCAAGTTCGTTCGCGGTCGCGCCTTCGACCGGCGAATACGCGAAGCAGCCGACGCGATCGAGTTCCGCCTCGCGGATGAAGTCGAGCAGCGTTTCGAACTGCGCTTCCGTCTCGCCGGGGAAGCCCGCGATGAACGTGCTGCGGATCGTCAGGTCCGGGCAGATTTCGCGCCACTTCTGCACGCGCTCGAGCACCTTCTCGGCGTTCGCCGGACGCTTCATGCGCTTCAGCACTTCCGGGTGCGCGTGCTGGAACGGCACGTCGAGGTACGGCAGCACGTGGCCCTTGAACGGGCCTTCGGCCATCAGCGGAATCACTTCGTCGACGCTCGGATACGGATACACGTAGTGCAGTCGCACCCATGCACCGTACTGCGCGGCGAGTTCGCCGAGCGCGGCGACCAGGTCGGTCATGCGCGTCTTGATCGGCTTGCCGTTCCAGAAGCCCGTGCGGTACTTCACGTCGACGCCGTACGCGCTCGTGTCCTGCGAGATCACGAGCAGTTCCTTCACGCCCGACTTGAACAGGTTCTCGGCTTCCAGCATCACTTCGGCGACCGGGCGCGACACGAGGTCGCCGCGCATCGACGGGATGATGCAGAACGTGCAGCGGTGGTTGCAGCCTTCGGAAATCTTCAGGTATGCATAGTGGCGCGGCGTGAGCTTGATGCCGGCCGCGGGCACGAGATCGGTGAACGGGTCGTGCGGCTTCGGCAGGTGCGAATGCACGGCCTGCATCACTTCGCCCACTGCGTGCGGGCCGGTGACGGCGAGCACCTTCGGGTGGACTTCCTCGATCAGGTTCGAGCCGCTGGCGCTCGCCTTGGCGCCGAGACAGCCGGTGACGATCACCTTGCCGTTCTCGGTCAGCGCTTCGCCGATCGCGTCGAGGCTTTCCTGCACGGCTTCGTCGATGAAGCCGCAGGTGTTCACGACGACGAGGTCGGCACCGTCGTACGTGCCGGAGATTTCATAACCTTCGGCGCGCAGTTGCGTGATGATCTGTTCGGAGTCGACAAGCGCCTTCGGGCACCCGAGGGATACGAACCCTACTTTGGGGGATTGGGACATCTGGATTGTGGGGGCGTGGCAGCAAAAGCGTGAGTTTACAGCGATTTAGGGGCGGCGAGCCAAAACAAGCGTGGGAAAGCGGCCGCGGCATGCCTGCTCGGACTGGCGCCAGATCGGCGGCTGATTGGGGATGGGGTAATCCGTCCGTTTCTCTTCGGGGTCAGGGCTGCCGGCCGCTCGTCAACGGTACGTCAGACAAGGCATGTGGCGTATTCCTGCGCGCCAATCGGCAGCGGGCATCTTCACGTGTCGTCGCCGCCAGCCTCCGCACGAGAACAACGGCGCTTCGGCGCAGTTTTCGTCATGCCTTTCGCCGGCACGTCGAAGCGATCGAGGGTCTGCGATTCATCGAATCGCGCTACGCCCAGACGGCACAGACGCGTAATCGAGTGTAATGGATCCGGCGCATAAGCAAGGCTAAGTTTATTGCACGTGAATTTTCAAATTTCACGTGTCGGTTTGAATATGCCGGCCAGCTCACCTCCATTAATAATCCAGAGGGCCATATCATGAATGACGAAAATCGCCTTGTCGAAGAAGAAAACGACCAAGATGTTTCCGCTGCCGCTGCGCAGACAACGAATTGGCCTGCAATCGCCACACTCAACAACCAGCTATACCTGGTCTATAAAGACCAGAAAAGCACCAGGATTCAATACCAGACATACAATGGCTCGATCTGGTCGCGCCCTGCTCCAATCAACACCTACGACTCGACCAATCAGGCCCTGGCGTTAGCAGCATTCGGTACAAAATTGTATTCGATTCACAAGAGCTCCGGATCCGACACCCAGGTCTATTACGACTCGACCAGTGGTTCGAGCTGGGGGAGTGATCAGGCAGTTCCGAGTTGCAGAAGCGATAACCCGGCCGCATTGACCCCATTCAAGACGAAGCTGTACCTGGCGTTCAAACAGGCATCCAGCACCAATATTTCCACCACAAACTTCGACGGCACGACGTGGGCGTCATCGCCGACCCCTGTCCTCACCGGCGTTGCCAAGACTGCCCAAGCCGTCGCATTGGCCACGTTTGGTACCAAGTTGTTCCTGGCACACAAAGGCGCAACCGACTCCCTGGTTTTCTATACGTCGTCATCCGATGGTATTAATTGGGCACAAGAAAATATCGTTCGCCCTGACGTTGTCTCAACCACCGTGCCGGTTGCAATGGCCGCCTTTAAAGGAAATCTTTACCTGGCGTATAAAGGCGCCCCCGACTCCAACACCAATATCTACTATACGTGGACATCCGATGGTGTTAACTGGAAGTTTCCGATCGAATTACTCTACGGCGTTGCCCAAACCAACGCGCCGGTTTCACTGGCAGTGTTCAACAACAATCTTTACCTGGCGCACCAAAGCGCCACCGATTCGAGCATTTATTACACATCGACGTCCGATGGCGTTAACTGGCAACCGGATCTGGCAGTCCCTTATGCATCAATGAAAGAGGAATGATGCCGCCCATCGCCGGCGCGATAATGAGCAGCGTCTTCTCTTATCGCTGTCAGTCGGCTAACGAGCTTGATTGAATGGTCCGACAGACATGCGGCCGATAACTGCAACCGGGTTATCGGCCGACGCAACCCGCTATCCGCCCCCGCCAGACTGTGGGCAAGTCTCTGCTTGTTTAACCCGCCATACGGGGTGGGAGCTGTATTTGCCAAATAACCGGCACCCCGGGGGATGCAGGACCGTGCTTCGGGAATTGGGGAAATCCGGAGTGTGACGATGTAGTAGCGAAAGCGTGGATTTGCGGCCCTTGGATATCCGGGTATCTCGAAACGAGCAGTTGTTGGGCATCCGCTGCGCCAGCTCGCATATCCGTCGCGCGCCAGGTGCGCCGTTACGCCGGTTTTGGCGTGTCCGTTCGTGTCGAGCAAAGTCGCGTTGCCGCTCTGCCCCCCAACGCCCCTCAGCGAGCTGAGCATCGCACCGGCACCGCCGGCCGCTATGCGAAAATCGAACCCTCCACCCTCTTCAATCGACTCAACGGGGCTCGCATGACCACTCACATCACGATCGAATTCACCGACCACGCAGCGGAAGCCATCGGCGAGCAGACCAGCACCAGCTTTTCGTATGACCAGGGCGCACACGTGCCGCAACCGGGCGACTTCGTCGAACTCGAGAATTCGCGCCAGACGTTTCTCGTGATCGGCCGCGTGTTTTCGCTCAAGGCCAACTACAGCGCCGTCAAACTCGTGCTCGACCTTCCTCCGTCGGACGGCGAGCAGGATTTCGATCCGGCGCACTGACGAACGACGAGACGCGCGCCCCGTCACGCGTCCATGATCGCGTTCGCGGCCAATCGCCCGAGCTGGGGCGCCAGGATCACGCCGGGATGCGCGACGACGGTATAGACGCCCGCAACACCGGGCAAAAATCCGTTGATCGGCGCCCCGTCGTTCGTCATCGGCCGAAGCGCCGATTTCGCGGAGAGCAGCGTGAGAGTTGGCGGATCGGCAAACAGCGCCGAAATGTCCAAGGCCGTACGCGCAACAAGGGCGGCAAGCCCGCTGTTTCCCTCTTTCGGAGGATCCGCGGCCGACAGCAGGCTGCCCGATGGACCGACACGCACTTCAAGATCCTGCCCGTAGATCAAGTGGCTGATGAGACCGGGCTCAGCCGCGAAACGCATCAACACGGCCGGCTCCTCGCGAACAGACAACGACACGCCCAGGCCCGCGGCGATGGCAACCGCTGAAGCAGCGTTCGCCAGGACAACGACATCCGCCGGCACATGCCCGTGCGCGGTATGTACGCCGACTGCGTGCCCATTGCGCGTTTCGATCGCATCGACTGCACAACCGCATCGGACCTGCGCGCCGGCCGCTTGCGCACCGGCCAGAAATTGATGCGTCAGGTCGATCGGCTCGACCACGAAATCATCCGGTGCCCACGCGATCAACTCGGGAAGCCGTGCAAGACGCGGCTCCATCCGCGCCACCTCTCGACGCCCCAACGCTTCCATTTGCACGCCCGCCGCGCGCTGCTCGTCGATCAATGCAGCGGTCTGCGTATCCGTGTCCAGCCAGACAAGTGCCCCGCGCGTCGTCATCGGCAGCGGGCCCAGTTCACGCTCCAGCCTGGCGAACTCCGGGAGCGCCCCGAGCGTGCGGGAGAACCTGGACGGGTTTTCAGAAGGAAGCGCGCTGCCGGTACCCACCCAGCCGAACGACCAGTGAGTCGCGCCGCCCGCGGGCGCTGCCTGCCGTTCCAGCAGCGTGACCTGCGCGCCCGATCGCGCAAGATGCCATGCGATGGATGCACCGACGATGCCACCGCCGACCACGACGACGCGCAGCGGGTTGTTTCCCATGAGTAGCATTCGGAACTTTCGGGATTTCGACTATACCGTCCGCCCCTCGTCGCCGCTGTGCGGTCGCCTGCCACTCGCCATCGCGAATCGTCTCGCTCTCTCGCACCCGGCATCAACACGATCAATCGATCGACGTCCGCTGCACGTGAGGCTGGATCTCGATCGACTGGACAGCGGTCATGCTCGCCCGAACCCGGCGCGCGCATTCGGTACCGACGGTCGTGAACGACCGTCGGCGAGAGGGTCCGGCAGGCGGCGGCCGCACATCGTCGCGCCCGAATGCGCGATCGGCCGGCCCGCACCGCATCGCTTCGCGGCACCGACGCCCGGCGGGTTGCCCGCCGCGGTCGGCCTGCCGCGAAACCGTTACTTCTTTTCCGGTTCCGACGCGCCCGGCTGCTTGAACGGGAACGTGCTGAACATCGACTTCGCCTGGTTCTGCATCTGTTCCTGCATCTGCACGAACATGTTCTTCGACTGCTCGATGTAGCTGGTCATCATCCCTTGCATCATCGGCGCCTGCATGTTCATGAACTGCGACCAGACTTCCGGATTCATCGCATTGCCTTCGTACAGGTTCTTCGACTGATCCGCGAGCTTGTTCTGGATGTCGATGAACGCCTGGATGTTCTTTTCCAGGTACGTGCCCATCATGCCCTGCATCGCATGCCCGTAGAAACGGATGATCTGCGACAGCATCGACGACGAGAACATCGGCACGCCGCCGCTTTCTTCTTCGAGGATGATCTGCAGGAGGATGCTGCGCGTCAGGTCTTCATTGGATTTCGCATCGACGACCTTGAAGTCCTCCTGCTCCAGCACGAGCTGCTTCACGTCGGTCAGCGTAATGTACGTGCTTGTCTCGGTATCGTAGAGCCGACGGTTCGGGTACTTCTTGATGAGCCGTTCAGCCGTCTTCTTTGTAGTAGTCATGTAACGCCTTTGAGTGCAGCGTAGCGGAAGTGACGAATCCCCGCCGCCCGAATCCGGGAGGCGGGGGCCTTCGGAAAACGCCCGGCTGCGCGGCCACCCGGCCCGCGCAGCGCGGACGCTCAGCCCATGTGCAGGCCGCCGTTCAGCGAGAAGTCGGCGCCCGTCGCGAAACCGGAATCGTTCGACGCGAGCCACGCGACGATCGAACCGATTTCCTCCGGCCCGCCGAGACGCCGCACCGGGATCGTCGCGACGATCTTCTCGAGCACGTCCGGGCGGATCGCCTTCACCATGTCGGTACCGATGTAGCCCGGCGACACGGTGTTGACCGTCACGCCCTTCGTCGCGACTTCCTGTGCGAGCGACATCGTGAAGCCGTGGATGCCGGCCTTCGCGGTCGAATAGTTGGTCTGGCCGAACTGCCCCTTCTGGCCGTTCACCGACGAAATGTTGATGATGCGGCCCCAGCCACGTTCGACCATCCCGTCGATCACCTGCTTCGTCACGTTGAACAGGCTCGTCAGGTTGGTGTCGATCACGGCGGTCCAGTCTTCGTGCGTCATCTTGCGGAACACGACATCGCGCGTGATGCCCGCATTGTTGACCAGCACGTCGATCTCGCCGACTTCAGCCTTGACCTTGTCGAACGCTTCCTTGGTCGAGTCCCAGTCGCCGACGTTGCCTTCCGACGCGATGAAATCGTACCCGAGCGCCTTCTGGTCCTCGAGCCATTTCACCCGGCGCGGCGAGTTCGGGCCGCAACCCGCGACCACCTTGAAGCCATCTTTCAACAGGCGCTGGCAGATGCTGGTGCCGATGCCGCCCATCCCGCCCGTTACGTACGCAATTCGCTGAGACATGAATCTCACTCCATTTTTTGGTTTCGAGAGCCGCCGGAGGCCCCCTCTGACTTCACGTGACGCCGGCCGAAGCCGCAATCGGCCGGCGCACGGATTCGGTTCGCTGGTCGCGAACGGCCGCTTACGGACAGCCGGTTACGGACGCTCGACCGCGAGCGCGACGCCCATCCCGCCGCCGATGCACAGCGACGCCAGCCCGCGCTTCGCATCGCGCTTGGCCATCTCGTGCAGCAGCGTCACCAGGATCCGGCAGCCCGACGCGCCGATCG
>NZ_JAAGPP010000005.1:0-126396 GCF_017104975.1 Burkholderia sp. Ac-20344 | reverse complement strand
GCGGCCGCGCCGAGTTCGTGCGCGAGGCCCGCGCCGGCCTCTTCATTGACGTCCAGCAGCACGGCCTTGCCGCCTTCCGCGATCACCATGCGCGCCACCGCGGCACCGAGGCCCGATCCGGCGCCCGCGTCGCAGTCCGTGCCGCAGCGTGTCGAACCCGTCGTCAGCCGTCCCGCGGCCCCCGCCGCACGGTCGCCGGCCGCATCCGGCCAATCGTCGTCAGGCACCGTCGCACTCGACGAGCGCCCGCCGATGCAGGATTGACCGGCCATGCGTCGCGCGTGCAGCCTTCCGCCCGACGCCGCTGTCCATGCTATTGACGCAGCGCATGATGCACATGATGCGCTGCTTTTCTTATTCTCTTCATCCCGTCCGCAGCCATGCACGACAAAATCCTGATTCTCGACTTCGGTTCGCAAGTCACCCAACTGATTGCGCGACGCGTGCGCGAAGCGCACGTCTACTGCGAAATCCATCCGAACGATGTGTCCGACGACTTCGTCCGCGAGTTCGCGCCGAAGGCGGTGATCCTGTCGGGCAGCCACGCGAGCACGTACGAAGACCATCAGCTGCGCGCGCCGCAGGCCGTGTGGGATCTCGGCGTGCCGGTGCTCGGCATCTGCTACGGCATGCAGACGATGGCCGTGCAGCTCGGCGGCAAGGTCGAGTGGAGCGACCATCGCGAGTTCGGTTACGCGGAAATGCGTGCGCACGGCCATACGCGCCTGCTCGACGGCATCGAGGATTTCAAGACGGACGAAGGCCACGGGATGCTGAAGGTCTGGATGAGCCACGGCGACAAGGTTGCCGAGCTGCCGCCGGGCTTCGCGCTGATGGCATCGACGCCGAGCTGCCCGATCGCCGGCATGGCCGACGAGGCACGCGGCTACTACGCGGTGCAGTTCCATCCGGAAGTCACGCACACGGTGAAGGGCCGCCAGATCATCGAGCGCTTCGTGCTGCAGATCGCCGGCGCGAAGCCCGACTGGATCATGAAAAACCACATCGACGAAGCCGTCGCGAAGATCCGCGAGCAGGTCGGTGACGAGGAAGTGATTCTCGGCCTGTCGGGCGGGGTCGATTCGAGCGTCGCGGCTGCGCTGATCCATCGCGCGATCGGCGACCAGCTCACCTGCGTGTTCGTCGACCACGGCCTGCTGCGTCTGAACGAAGGCAAGATGGTGCTCGACATGTTCGAGGGCCGCCTGCACGCGAAGGTCGTGCACGTCGACGCATCGGAGCAGTTCCTCGGCCACCTGGCCGGCGTGACCGATCCGGAAGCGAAGCGCAAGATCATCGGCCGCGAGTTCGTCGAGGTGTTCCAGGCCGAGGCGAAGAAGCTGTCGAAGGCGAAGTGGCTCGCGCAGGGCACGATCTACCCGGACGTGGTCGAATCGGGCGGCACGAAGACGAAGAAGGCGACGACGATCAAGAGCCATCACAACGTCGGCGGCCTGCCGGAAACGCTCGGCCTGAAGCTGCTCGAGCCGCTGCGCGACCTGTTCAAGGACGAAGTGCGCGAGCTGGGCGTCGCGCTCGGCCTGCCGCCGGAGATGGTGTACCGCCATCCGTTCCCGGGCCCGGGCCTCGGCGTGCGGATTCTCGGCGAAGTGAAGCGCGAGTACGCGGACCTGCTGCGCCGTGCGGACGCGATCTTCATCGAGGAGCTGCGCAACACGACCGCGACCGCGCACGATGCGGCTGCCGGCCTGTGCGGCGAAGCCGATGTCGGCAAGAGCTGGTACGACCTGACGAGCCAGGCGTTCGCGGTGTTCCTGCCGGTCAAGTCGGTGGGCGTGATGGGCGATGGCCGCACGTACGACTACGTGACGTCGCTGCGCGCGGTGCAGACGACCGACTTCATGACCGCACACTGGGCGCACCTGCCGTACGCGCTGCTCGGGCGCGCGTCGAACCGGATCATCAACGAAGTGCGCGGGATCAACCGTGTCGTGTACGACATCTCGGGGAAGCCGCCGGCGACGATCGAGTGGGAGTGAAATCAGGTCCTTCGGGGACTATCGTCAGCTATCGAGGAACTGACGTAACGTATTGATTTAGAAAGAAATACGTCACGTCAGCTATCGGTGACTATCGCCGGCCAGCAGGACAGGTTGGCGGTAGAGCTGGCGGTAAGAGCCGGAGGTCGGATTGAGACCCTCCCGTTCACTATTCAGACTAAAGCCGTCTTTGACGGTAAAAGTCTCCTCGGGAAAGCTTGTTTTATGCGGCTTTCCGAGCATCAGCAGGTCTCCTGGACCCTGACGGTAAAAGCCGTCACGAACAGGAGGAAAAACCTCGATGCTTACCGACACTGCACTGCGCAACCTCAAACCTAAGTCCAAGATTTATAAGGCCTCTGACCGGGATGGAATGTACGTGACGGTATCGCCTACCGGTACCGTCACCTTCCGCTACGATTACCGTCTCAACGGCCGCCGCGAGACGCTGACCATCGGCCGCTACGGGCCTGCCGGCATTTCGCTGGCCTTGGCGCGCGAAAAGCTGATCGACGCCAAGAAGGCTGTCGCTCAAGGCAAGTCCCCCGCACTGGAGAAGCAGCGTGACAAGCGCCGGCTGACGGCTGCCAAGACCTTCGGCGACGTAACCGAGAAGTGGTTGGCGGGTGCCCGTATGGCCGACAGCACCAAGGCGATGCGCAAACACATCGTCGACCGGGACATCCTTCCGGTCTTCCAGAATCGCCAACTCAACGAAATCACTGCCGATGACTTGCGCGCACTGTGTAGCAAGGTGAAGGAGCGCGGCGCGCCTGCCACCGCAGTTCACGTGCGCGACATCGTGAAGCAGGTCTATTCCTTCGCCATCTTGCATGGCGAGAACGTGGACAACCCCGCCGACGGCGTGGGCGCGGCGTCGATTGCGACCTTCGTTCCGAAGGATCGCGCGTTGTCGCCGCTGGAGATCCGGTTGGTTTCTCGGCAGATGGAATCGGTTGCCACTTATCCGACCATCCGGTTGGCGCTGCGCATGATCCTGCTGACGCTGGTGCGCAAGAGCGAGTTGATCCAGGCCACCTGGGATGAGGTCGATTTCGAGAACGCGACCTGGACGATCCCGAAGCAGCGAATGAAGGGACGCAATCCGCACGTGGTCTATCTGTCGCGCCAAGCCCTCGACATCTTCGTGGCGTTGCACACCTGCGCGGCTGGCTCCAAGTTCGTTCTGCCTTCGCGCTACGACGCTGATCGCTGTATGTCGAACGCGACCCTGAACCGGGTCACGCAGATCGTGGCGGAGCGTGCGAAGGCGGCCGGTCTGCCGCTGGAGCCGTTCACCGTCCACGACTTGCGCCGTACCGGCTCGACCCTGCTCAACGAAATCGGCTTCAACCGCGACTGGATCGAGAAGTGCTTGGCGCACGAGGACGGACGTTCCTCGCGCTCGATCTACAACAAAGCCGAGTACGCCGAGCAGCGGCGCCACATGCTGCAGGAGTGGGCCAGCATGGTCGATGCCTGGATCGACGGGCAGACCTACGTCCCGAAGCTGATGCCGGAGAACGTCGTCGTGCCGGTGTTGACCGCGACGGCCTGGAGCAATCGTCAAGACTGGTGTACGCGGGTCGGGCGGCATGATCAGGCGGCTAGCGCTTGAGGAGCCGGTGTGCTTTCTATCACCGGGGTGCCGTCCTTGAAGGGAATGCCCTTCAGAAGCGGTTCGATCCTGTCGACGCCGCGGATCTTCCTCCAGGTCTGCTCGGCCGCTTCGATCAGCTTGAACGCCATCGCGAGGAAGGTCGAGCGCGACAGACAGTTGCGCGTGCGGCTCGTGCGGTGGCGCACCGTCGCGAACGTCGATTCAATCGGATTCGTGGTCCGCACGTGCTGCCAGTGTTCGGCCGGGAAGTCGTAGAACGCGAGCAGTGCGTCGCGGTCTTTCGTGAGCTTCTCGACGGCCTTTGGGTACTTGGCCGCGTACGTGTCGACGAACTGGTTGAACGCGGCGATTGCGTCGGCTCTTGTCGCGGCATTCCAGATCTCGGCGAGCGCAACCTTGGCCTTGCCGTGCTGCGATTTGGGCATGACGTTGAGTATGTTGCCGATCTTGTGAAACCAGCAGCGCTGGTGCCGTGTCTGCGGGAACACCTCTTCAAGCGCCGCCCACAGCCCCATCGCGCCGTCGCCGACGGCAAGCAGCGGCGGCGCCTGCAGACCTCGTTTCTTCAGGTCGAGCAGCAGCTCTTTCCAGGATTCCTTCGATTCGCGATAACCGTCGTTGAGCGCCACGCGCTCCTTGCTGCCGTCCGGTTTCACGCCGATGATCACCAGCAGGCACTGCCCGTCCGAATCCTCTGCGCGGGCTTGCGTATGGATGCCGTCGGCCCACCAGTAGACCCAGCGCGAGGCGGACAGGTCGCGCTTGTTCCACTTCTCGTACTCTTCTGACCAGGCGGCCTTCAGGCGGCTCACGACGCTCGCTGACAGCCCTTTAGCCTGTTCGCCGAGCAGCTCGGACAGTGCGTCGCCCATGTCGCCGGTTGAGACTCCTCGCAGGTACAGCCACGGCAGCGACGATGACACGCGCGGCGACTTGCGCACATAGGGCGGCACGATCGTCGAATTGAACTTGATGCCGGAGCCCGAACGATCGCGGACCTTCGGCACCTGAACGGGCACCGGACCGACTGCCGTGACGATCTCGCGCTCTGGCAGGTACCCGTTGCGCACGACAGCGCGCCGGCCATCGATCGTCTTCACATTCGAATACTGTTCGAGCATTGCCGCCAGTTCCGCCTCGATTGCCTGCTGGATGATCCGCCGCGCCCCTTGCTGGATCAGATCGTCCAGGCCGGGCGTACCCTTGATGTCTGCTTCTGCTGTTTGACTGCCGCTCGTATCCTGCGTAAGTTTCGCCATGGTGGTGGAGTTCGATTGAGGAAGTGTTACCGTGAGAGGCAACATTCTCCTTCAATCGCCACCGCCTTCTCCTGCCTCACCCCTACGCCGCATACACCACTTTCAACGATAGCTCGACGGCCTGAAAGGGTGGTCAGGTTGTCACTTGACAACCTTGGCCAATCATCCCCATACTGGAGATCAAGGATGGCCCGTTCCTCTCATCCGAAGAAAGAAGTCGAGGAAGCTCTCAGGCACGCCGAAGGGCAGGGCTGGCGCGTCGAAGTCGGCGGCAGCCACGCCTGGGGGCGTATCTACTGTCCGTACAACGATGAGGAGTGCCGCTGCGGCGAGTTCTGCATCACCAGCGTGTGGAGCACGCCGAAGAACTCTGGCAACCATGCGCGCGCCTTGCGGCGCGTCGTGGACAACTGCACCAAGCACCGCGAGCAGCAGGAGGCAGCCGACGATGCCGAGGATTAGCACGATGGAATACACCTTTACCCTGAAATACCGACTCGCCGACGATGACCGTGACGCGGACGCGCTGGTCGAGCGCCTGGGCGAGGCCGGCTGTGACGATGCCCTGGTTGGCATCGGGCAGCCGGGGCGGCTCGCTCTGGAGTTCACCCGCGAGGCGGACAGTGCGGACGCGGCTGTGCGCAGCGCGCTGGCCGACGTGCGGCGCGCCGTACCGTTGGCCAGGCTGATCGAGGTTGCGCCGGATTTGGTCGGGCTGACCGATGTAGCCGACATCGTGGGCGTGTCGCGGCAGAACATGCGCAAGCTGATGCTGGCCCATCCGGGCAGCTTCCCAGCGCCGGTGCATGAGGGCAGTGCGGCGTCGATCTGGCACTTGGCGGATGTGCTGGCCTGGCTGCAGGCCAAGGGCAGCTACTCGCTGGCTTTGGACGTTCTGGAGGTGTCGCACGTAGCCCTGCAGGTCAATGTCGCCAAGGAAGGGCGGCGGCTATCGCGTTCGGCTTCCAAGGAACTGGAAGCTCTCGTTGGATGAGGCCGTCGCCAGCCTCACCCCAGACCGGAACCCGCCCGAACAGGGCGGGTTTTTCGTAGGTGGACATCCGGCTTGGTGGCGCCGGCGCGAGGGGCTTGCTTGCGTTCGTCGATCCAGGCCTCCACTTCGGCCAGGTCCCACACCACGCAGCGCGGCGTCAGATTGAAGCGCCGTGGAAACTCGCCGCGGCGCTCCATTTCGTAGATCGTCGTTTCGGCTAGGGGGACGATCTGTCGCAACTCGTGGCGGCGAATGGTGCGCCGAAATGGCAGAACGCCGTGCTTCGGGAACTGCGGGAGATCGCCGTAGGCGTTCGAGTCGGGCAGGGGGAGGGATGCGGGCTGCTGGCGCATCTCGGCGCCGTTGTCTCCTCCGACTTTTCCTGACGGGTTATTCTCCATGTCGAACTCCGTGGTTGTTCGGCGATATGGCTTGCCACCGCATAACGATATGGTGGCTTTCATTGGCTATCGCGGAAACTCACTGGAGCGTAGAGAGGCGTACGGAAGACAAATAGCCACGGAAAAGGGGGAGGGCATGGTGACGATAACGGTTTCTCCGATTCACTTCGAGGATTACAGTGGCCTCCAGTTTGAGCGCCTTGTCTTTGCGTACCATGTGCGCGCTGGCTGGCGTGACCTGATCTGGCACGGCCAATCGGGAGGCGACCAAGGGCGGGACATCTCGGGCATCGAGCCATTCGATGGCCAGCCGGCACGCAAGACCATCATCCAATGCGCGAACCGGGACACGCTGACCTTGGCGAAAGCCAAGGGCGATATGAGCAAGGCGGTCAAGGCCGCTGACGGGGCGCCGAATGCCTTCAAGTTCGTCTCTCGCGGCGCTGTTTCGGACGCCAGCCGAGCACGGATCGAGCAAGCCGCAGCTTCCCTAGGGGTTGCTCATGTGACGATATGGTCAGGCGTGGAATTCGAGGAAAACCTGCGGCTTCGTGCCGAGTACCTGCTTCATCGTTTCGTCCAAGGCATCGAGTTTCCCGACGCTGAAACGGAGATCCGAAAGTTCGTGGACGACTTCCCCGACCTCTCGGATGCCGATGCACTGCAATTGATGGCGGCCGTGTTCGATCGACCGGCCTTTCGCACGCCGTTTCAGCAGGAAAGCTCCCTGCCTGCCTTTCAGCAGGCGATAGAAGACACCATTGGCGCACTCAACACCGGCGTGTGGCGGACGCGCGAGGGCGACGAGATCAGGCGCATCCCCTCGATTCACCATCTTCGAGATCAATGCATCCAAGCGGTGCTTGCAAAAGTGGTTCGTCAGGTCGATGAGCTGCGCCGCATCTTTGTGGCCCGTATCAAGGACGGGGAGATCAGGCACTGTGGATGCGGTCGGCCGAATTGCCCCACGTACATGCTCACGCATCGCGTTGCCGACGAACTGGACGAAGCCAGACGGAAAATTCTGACGACGTTTCGATCGGTGCATGCGTACTTTAATGTGAATCTTCAGTAGGCGGGCATGGCAATGGCGTTGTCCGAGGATCAAATTCAGTATCTCAACCATCATCCGCCAGGCGAGGCTGTGGCACGCGCGTTGTCCGAGCTACTGGACAATGACCATGACTTGCTCGGTATCGACGCTAACGAACGATCCATCACATTTCGCTTCGCGATGTATCTCCAACAGCATTTTCCTGATTGGACCGTAGATTGCGAATACAACCGGGATGGCATAGAACCGAAGCGACTCGGACATCTGGAGCTTTATCCGGACAGCGAGGATGATGAGGCGAAGACCGTATTCCCAGATGTGATCGTTCACCGGCGAGGAACGAGAAACAACCATCTGGTCTTGGAGTTCAAGAAGTCAACGAGCCGCATCGACCGACAGATCGACCTTCGGAAACTTTGGGGCTACAAGCAGCAGCTTGGCTATGAGCATGCCCTTTTTGTGGAGGTTGGCACCGAGGGGCAGGCGATCATCACCGTGCTTGAATGGGCCTGAGAGGCGGAAGAGAACAGAACTCATGACACGCATTCCACCGTTCAGCTCGCAGCACCTTGAAGCGGCCTGCCGCGTCCTCGCCGATACCGAGCGCGGTTTGAGCGGAACGCAGATCGAGCGGTTGCTGCAGGAGATCGAGGTCGCAGACCCGTCTCCCGGCATGACCAAGTGGAAGCGGCTGTTCAATGCGCTGGCCGGTGCGCAGAACCAGCATCAGCTCGGCAACCACCTCATCATGTTCATCAACCGCGCGATGAACCCGGTGAACTACGCCCGCGACGCTGCGGCGTTTGCATGGCGGCGCGACGAACTCAACGTCGTCCTGGCCTTCTCCGGTTTCTACGTGCGCGAAGATGGCAAGGTCGCGCACGCCGATAAGGCAACAACGCTCGATGCCGCGCGAGCCCGTGCGGGACGACTCAAGGCCGCGCTGGAAAGTCGCATCGTGCACGTGGAAGTGCTGAACTACTGCCGCGCCGAGTTGCTGGACGAAAACTATTTCCATGCCGTTTTCGAGGCGACGAAGGGCGTTGCAGAGCGGATTCGCCTGCTGTCAGGTCTGAGCGGCGATGGTGCTGACCTGGTGAACAAGGCGTTCGCAGGACAACAGCCGGTTCTGGCTTTGGGGCCGCTCATCACTGAGTCGGAGAAGAGCGAGCAGAAAGGCTTTGCCAACTTGCTGATCGGCCTGTTTGGAGCCGTGCGTAATCCGCTGGCCCATGCACCTAAGACGAACTGGCCAATGTCCGAACAGGACGCACTGGACATCCTTACCCTGGTGTCGCTGATTCATCGCAAGTTGGATGGCGCCATGAAAGTGGCTTCCGTCTCGCCATAAAAGAGGCAAGAACGCACTTAAGTTTCGTCATCGCGTCCACGAATCCAGTCGTGATCGGGGACGATCAGGGACCCAACAAAGCCGTCTGCTCGCTCTGCCAAACCTTGCTCGTGTTGCGAAATGGAAAGTGCAAGCATTTGGACGGCCGATCTGGCAACACGCAAAGCGCGCGCTACCTCCTGAGTAAACGGCTCCCTCCGGTGGCGTTCGATTTCAGACGCTTGCCTGCTGTCCGCTGGGTCGCCAATGTCATGCAGTACCACGAATCGGTGCGTCCCTGCGTTGCGGAGATCCTTTTGAGAACGCAAGATGCCCGCGCTGCTGTCATAGTCCTCGGCGAGCTCTACAAGGCCATAGAGGGCGCTGGCGCCCCCACGAATCGCCTTCTCCACTTTTTCCGCAAGTGGGCACGCGCCGGTGGTCTTGTCAGGTTTCCCCCGCCACATTTTCCCGAAGTAGACCTTGTCGGGGGAGTGCCCAAGCTCGAAGTAATGGTTCGCTGTTACAGCGATCTTGTCGAGCAGGTCGAGCGCCGTACGGTGTGCCAAGATAAGCGCAGACGCATCTGGGCCATAGGTAGCATAGTCAAGCGTGTCCCCAAATCGCCCCGTCGCCGGCCACACGTCTTCGTCGATAGCCCGCCATAGCAAGTCACGCGCGAGGATGAAGTCACTCTTCAGCACGTTGAACATGGCGAAGACGGGCGGTGGCGTCACGCCTGCATCCGGTTCGCGCTCCAGAATCCCGGGAAGCATGAGCCAGTCCAGCTTGCCCATGGTGGGATCGATAAGTTCCACGGCCGGCGCAAGGGTCAGGCGTTCACGCTCGACCCAACTGACGAATGGATCTTGGTGCTGTGATCGCGATGGCGGATCTCCCAATTCGCTTGCGAACGCAGCGATCTGCGCCGCAGCCTGTGCACCAGCGTACTCGATGACTCGATCCCGATGCCGATCCGCAATCTTGGCCAACATGATCGCCTCGATGCGGGTAAGCTCTGAACAGCCGCCTCGCTCATAAAGCCAAAGAAGATTGCGGGCCGCAGAACTTGCAGCAACTCCGTTCTCCGGGTCAAGTTCAAGTGCGGCAAGCCATCCATCATGAGCTTCGCCAAGCCGATAGCTGCTGCTGAATTGGTTGGCAAGGTTCGTCCAAGCTTGAGTTCGAAGCGCTGATTCGGCTTCCACGTCCTGAGCCACTTTCCAGAAGCATCGTCGGGCTTCTGCGCGACGCTCTCTAGTGACCTCCTGATGATTCAACCAATTTGCATCGCGAGGTGGGGAGCCTGTCGCGGCGACCAGCCCGTTGGCTAGGTTGTATGTGATATAGGCAGTTGGAAATAGGCTGTGAAGCTCTCGAAACAGCGCGAGCCCTTCTTCAATCGCGTCCTTCTGCTGAGTCAATGTGCCGCCATCTACTAGGATGGCCGCGCGCAGACCCATCAGGTTGAATCGCTCATCTGTATCGAGATTGAGATTGACCTCCCGGGCCTGTTTCACCGCCTCGGCAGGGTTGGTGTTCAGCAAGGTATTCAGATGAGCGGATCGCTCGTAGAACCTGTCCAGAATTGATGACATAACGGGGCTCCGTCAGGGGATGCCGTGCTCGTTTGCATGACGGCGCCGACTGCCGTCCTTGGGGCTACACGACAGGACGTAATACTTGATGGGCTGGGTGAATCCAGCAACCTGGGCTTTCGCTATCGAAGAAATCCACCTCGACATGTGCTCCCAACTCGTCGTGGATCGTCTGGAAGACCCGATTGCAGTAAGCCTGATCCCCTCGGAATACTGATACCGCCACGCGATTGATGCCCGTGTCTTTCATGCGTTTCAGGAGGTGAATGTCTTGCTCGGCAAAGCCCCAGCCGTAGACCACCAGCGTGTCCCGCTGTGATTTCAGAACCTCTCTGTAGACGGTGGAGAGGTAGTAGCTGTTCTGAATGGAAGCAACTTTCTGCGTCCACGTTCCCTCGCTCACGAACAACGGCACGACCTCTCCGTTCTGCCAGCGTTGCAGGACCGCCTCCAGCAACCTGCAAATACCCAGTTCGCCCTATCAGGTGATGGCCGGCACGGTGGTCGCGGCGGCATTGGTCACGGGCATCAAGTCCGACCTGCCGGGCGACGTGATTGCCACGGTGACGGAGCCGATCTATGACTCGGCGACCGGCCGCTATCTGCTAATCCCACAGGGATCGCGCATCCTGGGTAAGTACAACAGCCAAGTGAGCTACGGGCAGAGCCGAGTGCAGGTGATATGGAACCGTGTGATCCTGCCGGACACGTCTTCGCTCACGCTCGACAACCTGGTCGGAGTCGACCCGGCTGGCTATGCCGGGCTGGAAGATGGTGTCGATTGGCATTGGGATCGCATTTTCGCCGGCGCGGCGTTGACCACGCTACTGGGTGTTGGCGCCGAGTTGGCGGCGCCGGAGAACCGGCAGGATGGCGATCGCATCATCATCGCCGGCCGCGACAGCGCACAGGACAGCATCAATCAGGTCGGCCAGGAGATGACTCGGCGTAACCTCAACATCCAGCCCACCTTGACCGAGCGGCCGGGCCTGCCGATGCGCATCATCGTCAACCGGGATCTGGTGCTGCGGCCGTATCAGCCACTGTTCTTCAATCGGGGGATTGCACGATGAGCACCACGCGCAAGCTGCGGCTCGGGCCGCTGCCCAAGACCGAAAGCATCAAGCTGACCTTCACCTGTCCGGCCAGTCTGAAAGCCGACCTTGACCGCTACGCCGCGATGCACGCGCAAAGCTACGGCGAAGCGGTCGACGCAACAACACTGATTCCGCACATGCTGGGGGCGTTCATGGCCGGGGACCGTGCATTCAAACGTCAACGCGGCGCGCGGTCCGTTGCCGGGCAGCCAGTTCAAGCTGCCGGAAGTTTGGGGCATGTTGAACGGTAGACAAGGATCATGATCCCAAGCTGCCCGCAAAGCGCCGCGCATAGTCTTCGTGCAGAAAGGCCTCGATCACGTAGTCGATGAAAGCCCGCGTTTTGCCCGGCAGTAAGCTGCGGCTGGCGTAATAGAGCGAAATAGCGCCCGCGTCTGCCCACCAGCGAGGCAGCACCCGCACCAATTCGCCCGACTCGAGCCAAGGGAGCACATCGGGCATCGCGAGCAGGGCTACGCCCAGCCCGAGCCGCGCCGACTCCCGAAGTGCGGCCGGATCGTTAACCACGATACTTTCCCGCAGGACGGCGGCAGCCTCGTCGCCCTGCGCGTTGCGCAGGGTCCAGGTGCGGATGCGGCCCGATGACAGGGAGCGCATGACGATGCCGTCCAGTTCGGCCAGCCCAGCGGGATCTGTCGGCGGCATGCGCGTTGCCAGGTAGGCCGGCGATGCAACCGCGATGATGTGTGCCGGTGCCAGCGGTCGGGCCACCACGCCCGGCGATAGATCGAATCCGCCGCCGATGGCCACGTCGTAGCCCTCGGCGATCAGGTCCACGCTCCGGTTCTCGAAATGCCATTCGGGTCGGATGCGCGGATGACGTGTAAGGAACTCTGGCAGCAGCGGCAGGATGTGGCTCATGCCAAAGGTCGGCGCCAGGCTGACCCTCAGCACGCCGGCCGGCTCACCGTCTTCAGCAGACACCGCGGCAATGGCGTTCTGCAGAGCTCCTAGGTTGCCGCTGATGGCGAGCAGGAAGTGCTCGCCAGCCTCAGTCAAGGTCAGCTTGCGCGTAGAACGATGGAACAGCCGCACGCCGAGATTGCGTTCCAGCATGGCCACGTTGCGACTCACCGCGGCGGGGGTCAGCGCCAACCGCCGGGCTGCCTCTGAGAAGCTGCCGCCCTCGGCACTGCGCACAAAGGATTCCAAGTTGGCGAGCGTCTCCATGTGGAGATATTAAACGAATGCTTGAAGATGATCCAAGTAATTAACTACTAATCAAGGCGTAATGAAAGCGAGACAGTCACTCCACCGAACTTTCTCGGCAACCCAACGGAGTGACACCATGAACACCACCGCTTCTTCCCAAACCCTTCCTCTGGCCGGTAAGACGGCCCTCGTGACTGGCGGCTCGCGCTCGATCGGCGCGGCCATTGCCAAACGGCTGGCCGCCGACGGTGCCCAGGTCGCTTTCACCTACGTCGGCTCGCCGGCGTTGGCGGACGAAACGGCCGTTGCCATCCAATCGGCCGGTGGGCGCGCTTTGGCCATCCTGGCCGATGCAGGCGATCCAATCGCCGTGCGCGCCGCTGTTGCCAAGGCGGTCGAGACCTTCGGCGGCCTGGACATCCTGGTCAACAACGCGGGCATCGCGCTCGGCGGCGGCCCGATCGACCAGATCAATTTCGAGGATTACCAGAAGATGATCGCGGTGAACGTCACCGGCGTGTTCGTCGCCACGCAGGAGGCCGTGCGCCACATGCGCGAAGGTGGCCGTGTCGTCCACATCGGCAGTTCGATGACCAAGTACGCCTCATTCCCGGGGGCCTCGTTGTACACGCTGACTAAGGGCGCGGTGTCCGGTTTCAACCGCAGCCTGGCGCGCGACCTGGGGCCACGCGGCATCACAGTCAACACCGTGCATCCCGGCCCGACCAACACCGACATGAATCCGGCCGATGGCGACCTGGCCAAGGTGCTGATTCCCGGCATGGCGGTGGGGCGCTACGGCCAGCCGGCCGAAATCGCCAACGTGGTCGCTTTTCTGGCCAGCCCGGCGGCGTCCTTCGTGACCGGCGCCGACATTCTGGCCGACGGCGGCTTCACGTCCTGAACCTTCAACCGAATCCCGAGGATTCCATCATGAGCACGAACACCACTTCCATCGGCATCATCGGTGCCGGCAATATCGGAACCGCCTTCGCCCGCGCGCTGGCGCGCCAAGGCATCCCGGCCATCCTGTCCAACAGCCGAGGGCCGGAGAGCCTACAGGCGCTGGTGCGATCCATCGACGATAGCATCCGTGCCGGCACCCGCGAGGAGGCGGCTGCCCAGTCCATCGTCCTGGTGGCGGTGAACTGGTCGAAGTTGCCTCCGGCACTGGCCGGACTGCCGGACTTCGGCGGGCGCATCGTCATCGACGCCAACAATCCGATCGAAGCACCACTGTTCAAGCCGGCCGAGCTACACGGCCGCACATCCAGCGAGGTGTTCGCCAGTTTGGTTCCAGGCGCGCGCGTGGTCAAAGCCTTCAATCACCTCAAGCCCGAATGGCTGGCTGCCGATCCGGCAGAACACGGCGGGCAGCGCGTGCAGTTCTACGCAGGCGATGACGATCAGGCCAAGGCTGCGGTTGGCGCGCTGATTGGTCGCCTGGGTTTCGCGGGAATCGACCTCGGAACGCTAACCGTCGGTGGACGGCTGACGCAGTTCCCTGGTGGTCCGTTGCCCGCGCTCGACCTGTCGCGTTTCGCCTGAGCTAGGCGATATGCGCAGACCTACGGCGAAGCGGTCGAGGCGACGACTCTGACCCCGTGCAGTTGGAGGCGTTCGTCGCGGGAATCGGGGTTTCAAAAGGGGAGGGCACGCAACTTCGAAGTGAAGATTGGAGGCAGACCAATGCGCGTGTCTGCGGTATGCTAGAAGGCGATTGATGATGGTGTTGCCAGAATCGTCGCCCCTCGAATCCCTCCATGTTCCGCACCAGACAAAGCGCTTGTCGGATGACGGTAAAAGCGACGGTAACGGCCCATGTCGATCATCGCAAATCCCTTTAACTACGCGGGCTTGCGAGACCTGTTGATGATGGAGTGGGAGTGATTCGGCGTCCGGCACCGGCCGGCATCTGCTGGCAGTAAAACACACCTAAGCCCGCGATTTTGCGGGCTTTTTTGCATTCCGGTCTGGCAATGGCTGGTGTATTCCAGCGCCCTCAGGCGCGGGACCTGAGGATGGACAGTCCAGCGGAGGCCATCCGCCCGTCGGCCGTCGCCCGCTTCAAGCCGCGTGATCGGGCACGGTCGCCTGCCGAAATCCACGTGTTTTTCGGTGCGCTGGAACGGACGCCGGCGATGCCTGCGCCGCGTCTTGCTATCAGATTCAAGACGTGCTTCGGAGTGAGTTCGTCCGTGCATTCCAGCCGCTATGCGACGGCTTCCCCAACAAGTGCGGCGACCCCGAATCGTGTCATAGACAGCACGGTCAAGCAGATGCGCGACGACGGGGCAGATTTTGATCCTTTCACCGTGCGCGATCTGCGCCGGATTGCCGGCACGCTGTCGCACGACGCAGGTTCAACACCACTGGATCGAGAAATGCCGCGCTCACGAACAGCGTGGCGTGCGCGCGGTTCACAACAAGGCGGAGTATGCAGGGCAGAGAAGGGCGATGCTCCAGGCGTGGGCAGATAGGCTGGACGGCCGGATTGCTACGAATCCAAAGGCGAGCGTCTTAGCACTGGCACAGCCGGCCAAGATTCGCGAGTCCGTCGCTTGAGCTCGAACGTCTGCGTGCTCAAGAATGTACCCGTTTGCACCCGGATCGCCGTGTTTGACGCAGGTCAACATGAGCAGCACCGACGAATCGCGAGCGATCGACCGATATCGATACAGCGAACGGGACATGCCAAACAACGCGCAGGTCTTCGTCAGGTTCGTTCGATAGCGATCACGCAATTCATCGATCAGCATGCGCCGACGGGCAGGCTCGGCGCTTTTTTGCAAGTACGCCCCGCCGCATGGCCTTGTCCAGGCTCAGGTTTGCCACGAGCCGCTTGAACTTCGCGTTCTCTTCTTCAAGCTGTCGCAATCGGCGTAGATCGGAATGCCCCGGTCCCCCAATTTCATTCGCTCGTTGTAGAACGCTGCCTCGCTCATTCCGAGCTTGCGACAGATTTCTTCGACCTTCGTGCCCAGCTCCGCTTGCTTCAGTGCAAATGCGATCTGCTCTTCCGTAAACTTGCACGTCTTCGTGGCATGGCCTTCGTGTCCGACCGGACACATCATGCCGAATTTCCCTGCTTTCGGTCCGGACTATTTCCTGGGTCAGGGTCGCGGCAAGAAACGGAATTTGGTCGTACGTAGCAATCAGGCGGCGTGATGCGCAGCGACGCGTGCAGTCATTTCCACAGCCTATACGAACGTATGTGGCCATCTATCCTGACGGGTTGTGCAGCTAGCTACAGATGCTATGGATGCCGTTGACGCCGCGCCTTATTCTGGTTCCACCGGTACACGAATCGCATCGGTGACGACGCCGGCGACAGGTGATCGAGTCGGCTTCGCGATATGGCAATGATGCGATTCGCGTGCGTCGCGACGATGCACACGACCGGAACATGCGTGCCATTCGATACCCGCAACCCAAGGAACCCATCATGAAAATTCGACAAGTCATCCTGAATGGCGGCCTGGCGGCCGTCCTGCTCGCTTGCCTGCAACTGCAGGCATTTGCCGACGAAAGTGCCAATGCGGCGGGCACGGATGCAGCGGTAACGTCTGCCCAGACATCCACCCAGGCGAAAAAGGCCACGCGTGCGGCCAATCGCAGGTTCTCGCGGTCGATTCAGAACACGCTGTCGCGAACGAAGGGGCTGCAAGGGCAAGCGATCACGGTTTTCGCCAATGCCGCGACCGGACAGGTGACGCTGGCCGGCCAGGTGCAGACCGAAGACGAAGACCATCTCGCGGTCGAGTCGGCCAGGAAGATCCGCGGCGTCAAATCGGTGAAAAGCGAGCTGATGCTGCGTGAGAAAGGCGGCGCCTGAGCGAGGGCGCGCGCATCGCGGGGCCGAATGACGGTGTGTCGGCGATTCGTGCGCCCGCTTTCACATGATCGATCCGATTGATTGGGAGAAGAGGTGATGGTGATGCTGCATGAAGCGGAAATCGTGGCTCGCACATTGATCAATGTCCTGGATCCTTCGCCGGAGCAGCGCAGCGTGTGTTTGCGAGCGCAGCGCACGCGATACAAGGCGCGACGCGTCGGGCTGCGTCAATGGGGCGAGGACGATGCGCGTGCGCGCACCGAGCCGCCTACCAGGATAGCCGTGATGGAACGCCTGTCGTTGTACATGATCAGTGTTTCGTGGAGCGACTCGTGTTCCGGGCGGTATGCCGAGCAAATCTGGTGCAGGAGCCGCGCGCGTGTCCCGTCGATATGTGCGCTGACGGGGCGTGCGATACAACGCGGGGACCCGGTGTTTCGTCCGCGGAGGAGCGAGGTCTGTCTGCCCGCCAACCGGCAGCGGATGATTCTTGCCGCGACCGTTCAGTCGTGCGTCGCTGCGGCCGACGCTAGGTCGATGGGATCGTGACGACGACAAGCGCGGCACCCGGAACGCGCTCGGCCAGGTCGAAGTGAACGGGAGGCTCGCGCCACCAGCGAGCGAACCCGGTGGGGGCGCGATACCCGACGACGATCATGTCCACGCAGGTTGTCGACGCATGGGCGGCGACAGCATCGGCCGCGCGTCCGAAGCGGAGATAGCCGCGCGCGGCGATGCCGTCGTCCGTCAGTGTGTCGATCGCCCGTTGAAGATCGCGATGGGCGGATTCTGCAAGATGCTGATGGGCGAGCTCGCTGAGCAGTCCGGCCGACCGTGCGTTGGCGGTGACATTGTCGACGATGGCGACGACGTCGACCGTGGCCGACAATGCGCGGGAAAGCGATGCACATCGTGCGAGCGCGGCGTTTGCTTCGTTGGTTCCGTCATAGACGAGCAGCATTCTGGACAGCGATGACATCTTCGATATGGGCGGCGGGGAACAAGATCGCCCATGACGGGCACCGGTACAGGCAGTCGGCGTTCGGTCACATGCACGGAAGCGGGCGCGACTGCCAACACTGAACACGCGATGGCGATCGTTTATTCCCATGCGATTCCCCGCGCGGGCGATCGTGTCGCGGCCGGTTCGCATCGGCAGGCGCACGACGTCGCGCGTCGATCCGATGTCCCGTCTCCATTCGTGATTCGCCGGATCCGTCGAACACCATCCGAATCGCTTTGCGCGCACGGGAGATCCGGCTCAGGATGGTGTCGATGGGTGTGTCGAGCGTATCGGCTGCTTGCCGATCGCCGAGCCCGTCGACGCTGACGAGCCGCAATGCAGTGCGTGGGGATTCCGGCAGCCGCTCGACGGCGTCGACGATTGGGCGGATGGCCAGTCCGGTTTCAGGGGGAGCCGGAATCGGAGACCGTTTCCAGCAATGCGTCGCTCAGTTCGAGCACGAGGCCGTTGCGATGATGGCGTTGCCGCAAGTCACCGAGCCATATCGAGCCGGCGGGCGAGCATTGCGCCTGCCCGTGCCGGCCCTCTGGAAAACGTCGGTGCTTCAATGGCCGGAATAGAGTTTCCTGAGTGCGTCGAGCTCGCCGCTCTGGCGCGCGCGCGCGAGCTCCTGGCGCACTTCGGCTCGTGTCTTTCCCATCGGCATCGCGATGGCCGGTGCCCATTGGGTCGTGGCCATGGCATCTTGATTCCCTGTCGTCGAATCGACAGGGGCCGCTGCATGGGCGAAGGCTGCGGTAGCAAACGCGACGAGCGCGAAGATGATTCTTGAGGTCTTCATGTCGGAATCCGGAAAGTGGGTCGGTCGAGCGGTACGCACGGTATCTGGCGAACGCGGGAGCCGGATGCGCCGGCCGCGTCGCGAATGTCGTCAGAATCCGCCGTACGTGTATTGAGCGCCACAAAGGTATCCCGCATGTGTCCGCGGTGCGGCGTTTTGCAATGTCATGTATCGATGCGGACACGCGATACATCCGGATACGAAAGCGCCGATCATGACGCGATGCGAGTGCGCTTCGGCAGCTCGCATGCATTGACCGGCGCGCATTGTTGCATTGACGATATCGTGCTGGAATAATCGGCGGGTTCACGTGTTATTACGGGTACCTGGAAGAAGGGCGCGGCGGCCGGTGAGGTGCAACACCGCACGAGCGAAATCGAGGGCGCCCCGCGGCCCGCGTCGCGACCGCGTGTTCGAACGAACGGATACAACCCGGCATCCCGCCGCGGCACGTGGCAGGGGTGCCGCATGCCGTGCTCCACGCCGCCGTGCCGGCGGCGTTCGAGTCGATGACGCCACCGTTTCCTTACTGCATTCGCATGATCGAACTTTCGACACGCCGCTTTATCGAATTGAGCCCCGGCCCGCCACGGCTGCACCGTGCGATCGATGACCATGCGCCGCCGGTCCTGGTCGCGGGGCGCGGCGTCGCGGCGCCGTCCGCGGTCGCTGCACTGCAGCGCGAATACGTGTTGCGTGCGGCACTGCACGAACGCTGGTCCGCCGTGCCGCAAGCCATCGTGTCGCATGGTGGCGGCGCCGTGCTCATCCTGGCCGATCCGGGCGGGATGCCGCTCTCCGTTGAAGATGTCCCGCAGCCGCGGTTATCCGCGTTTCTGCGGCGCGCGATTTCGCTCGCGACTGCGCTGGGCGAGATGCATGCGGCCGGCATCGTGCATCGCGCGCTTGCGCCGCATCGCTTCCTCGTGGATGACGACGATCGTGCGTTTCTGACGGGCTTCGGCTATGCGATCGGCCCCGATGCGACCGACCCGTTGCGCGACACCGGTCTCGAGTGGGACGACACGGATTTCGTCTATACGGCGCCCGAACTCGGCACGCGCATGAACCTGCGTGTCGACGCGCGCGCCGATCTTTATTCGCTCGGATGCATTCTCTATGAGCAGTTGACCGGTGTGCCGCCGTTCGATGCCACCGATGCCGCCGGGCTCGTGCATGCGCACGCCACGCATTCGGCGCGCGCCCCTCACGAACTCGTTCCGCACGTACCCGAGCAGATTTCCCGGATCGTCGTGAAGTTGCTCGAAAAGGCGCCGGAGCAGCGTTACGGCACGGCCGCGGGGCTCGTCGCCGACCTGCAGCGATGCGAGCAGTGCCTGCGCCGCGACGAGCGCATTCCGATGTTCGCGCTCGATGTTCATGCGGCGCTGCAGCGTCTGCAGCAAGCGGATCACGTGGTGGGCCGCGACCAGGAGATCGATGCGTTGCGCGCGCAGTACCGTGCCGTCGCCGCCAGTGGCGAGATGCGCGTCGCATGGGTTTCCGGCCATTCGGGCATCGGCAAGTCGACGCTGCTGCTGGAGGCCGTCGCGCGAATCAGGCACGACGGGGCGCCGCTCGTGGCCACCAGCAAGGGCGAGGAGGGGCGCCGCGGCACGCCGTATGCGATGCTTGCCCAGGCGCTGGAGCCGCTGCTGCAGTTCGTGCTGGGTTGCGCGGACGACGAATTCGACATGTGGCGCGCGCGAATCGGAACGGCCGTCGCGCCCGTCGGACGCACGCTCGCGCGATTCCTGCCGGCGCTCTCGGCGGTGCTGGGCCCGCAGGCGGGGCCGCCGGAGCAATCCGAACTGGCGCCGGGGCTGGAGCGCGAGCGCGTGCTGCAAGCGATCGCCCGGCTGATCGCATGTTTCGCGGCACCGGAGCGCCCGCTCGCGCTGCTGCTCGACGATCTGCAATGGGCCGATGCGGGCACGATCCAGGTGCTGGAGCGGCTGGTGCAGCAACACCACGACACGGCGTTGCTGCTCGTCGGCGCCTATCGCGGCAACGAGATCGATGCGAGTCACCCGTTGCGGGCAGGCCCACTGGCCGACGTGCCCGATGCATTGACGGTGGAGCTCGGGCCGCTGAACGAGCGCGCGACGACCGAGCTGATCGCCCACGCGCTGCATCGGGACACCGATGTGCTTCGCCCATTGTCCGACCTGATCGGGCAGAGAACCGGCCGCAATCCGTTCTTCGTGCATCATCTGCTGCGCCTGCTGGCCGACGAAGGCATGCTCGATTACGATGCGGGCGCCGGCCTGTGGCGCTGGAACATGGCGCGCATCGCCGCGCATCGAGGCGGCGATGACGTCGCGATGATGCTGGCGCGGCAGTTCGAGCTGCTGCCGGATGCCGCACGATTCATGTTGCGCCTGCTGGCCTGCATCGGCCAGCGTGCGTCGACGCGCCTGCTGGCCACGGCGGCCGGCTTGAGCGAGCCCGATGCGATCGCGGGGCTGCAGGCAGCGCTCGAGGCCGGCAGTCTCCAGCGCGACGGCGACGACTGGACGTTCTGGCACGACCGCATTCGCGAGGCCGCGTATGCATCGATCCCGGAGGACGAGCGGGCGCCGCTGCATCATGCAATCGCCTGCCGTTTGCTGGCGGCCGGCGATGCCTGCGCCGACGCGTTCGTGCTGGCCGCGCAGGCGAACCTCGGCAGGACCGTGGTCGAGACGCCCGCGCAGCGCCGCGCGTTCGCGCGCGTGAATCTGGAGGCCGGGCAGCAAGCCCGGGCTGCCACCGCGCATCATTCCGCGCTCGGCTTTTTTCGCGCGGCGGTCGATTTCCTCGGCGAACGGGACACCAGCGACGACGGGCTCGAGGCGCGCATGCTGTGCGGCGAGGCCGAGTTCATGACCGGTGCGCTCGAAGCCGCCGAAGCGCGCCTGGCCGAGCTGGAGCGGGTAGCCGGCGACGGCACGTTCGGCGCGGATCTCACGCGCCTGCGCGCGGCGTTGTACACGGCGCTGGGCCGCTTCGATCTGGCGCTCGGTGTCGGCCTTGCGTTCCTGAAGCGCGCCGGCATCGATATCCCGCCCCATCCGGACAGCGCGGACGTGCATCGCGAATACCTGCGCCTGCGCGGCTGGCTGGATCGCAACGGGATCGACGCGCTGCGCGACCTGCCGATCATCGCCGATCCGCTGCAGCGCGCGATTGTCGACATCTTTGCCGACCTGATCCCGCCGGCACTCTATTCCGACCAGGATCTGGTCGACATGATTCTGCTGCGCGCGGTGAATCTGGCGATCGAGCATGGCCATTCCGATGCTTCGGCCGACGTCTACGTCTGCATGAACCAGATCTTCGGCGTACGTTACGGCGATTACGCCGCGTCGCTGGCATTCGGCGAGCTCGCGCTGCATCTGGTCGACGAGCGCGGGCTCGATCGGTATCGCGGCCGCGTATACATGGCGCACGGCACGATCGTGGTGCCGTGGGTGTTGCCGGCGCGCTCGGCTCGCGGGTATATCTCGCGGGCATTCGAGATCACGGTCGAGTGCTGCGATCATACGTTCGCGCTCTATTGCAAGCGCAACGAGGCGACCGGCATGCTGTTCGCCGGCGAATTTCTCGGCGACGTACGCGACACGGTGGCGCACGGGCTCGTGATTGCGCGCGATGCGAATTTCCAGCTCGTGATCGATGGGCTGCTCGTGCAGCAGATGCTGCTGAGGCGGTTACAGGAAGGCGAGAGCGACGATCGCGACGTGTTGCCGCCGCAGGCGGGCCGGCCGGCGAACCTGGTCGATCTCGCCTACTGGGTCTACAGGCTGCAGGCCGCACTGTTATTCGGCGATCTTCCGGACGCGCTCGATGCGCGTCGGCACGCTGAAGCTTGCGAGCATGCGGCGCGTTCGTTTGCCGAGCGGGCCGATTTGCCGTTCTACGGCGCGCTCGCACTGCTTGCGCTGCCCGGCCGCGATGCGTCCGAGGAGGCCGCGTTGCAGCGCCATGTCGAGCAACTCGATGTCTGGGCGCGGGCGTGCCCGGCGAACTTCGACGCGCGACGCGAGCTGGTGCGCGCCGAGCACGCGCGCGTGAACGGGCAGCCGCTGGACGCGGCGGAAGCCTATGCGCGCGCCGTGATGCACGCGGGCAGGCATGGCTTTACGCAGGTCGAGGCGCTGGCGGCCGAGTATGCGGCGCGATTCCATGCGGGTCGCGACAATATTGCCGCGCACGCTTATTTGCGTCATGCGCAAAGTGCCTGGCAGCGTTGGGGGGCGCTCGCGAAGGTGCGTCAGTTGCAGGCCGCACATCCCGATGTATTCGATGCCGGAGCCGGCAATCCCGTCGGGAGCCGGATGCACGCACTGGACGTGAGCGCGGTGCTGCGCGTGTCGAACGCGCTGGCGAGCGACATCGTGCCGGCGCGTCTCGTGGAAACGCTGTTGCGCACGACGCTCGAAAGCGCCGGGGCGGAGCATGGCGCGCTCGCGGTGCTGCGCGAGGGCGTCTGGCATGTACCGGCTCGTGCGGACGTGATCGACGGTACGATCGTCGTGACGCAGGAGGCCGTGTCGCTGACGGCGAGCGTGCTGCCTGTCTCCGTCGTGCAGGCGGTCGCCCGGACGCAGGAAGGGGTGGTGATCGACGATGCATCGGAGTCGCCGGTTCATGGTCAGGATGCTTACGTTCGCCGCCGGCGCCCGCGTTCGGTGATGTGCGTACCGCTGATGCGTTATGCGACGCTCGTCGGCGTGCTGTATATGGAAAACAATCTGGCGGCGCGGATGTTTACCGCGGCCAAGGCGGCGCTGGTTGAGGTGATCGCGTCGCAGGCCGCTTTCGCGCTCGAGAATGCGCGGCTCTATGAGGAGCTGGTCGAGCAGAACCGTCAGCGCGCGCATGCCGAGGAACAGTTGCGTGCCGCACTGGCCGGCCTCGAGCGCGCCAGCCGGCTGACCGCGATGGGCGAGCTCGTCGCGTCCATCGTCCATGAGATCGGACAGCCGATTGCCGCCGTCGACACGTCGGCAAGCGCCGCATTGCGCTGGCTGAACCGGGAACCGCCGGACGTCGGCGAAGCGCGGGCGATGCTCGAGCACATCAACCGGAGCGCCGCGCGGGCCAAGAGCATCATCCAGACGCTGCGCGCGAAGGCACGCAAGGCCGCGCCGCAGTTTGCGACGGTCGACCTCGCCGAGGCCGTTCGCGAGGCCGCGGCGCTCGTCGCGCGGCAGCTCGACACGCTGGACGTGGTGCTGGAGCTGCGCAGTCACGATGGCCCCGTCTACGTATACGGCGACCGGATCCAGCTCCAGCAGGTCGTGATCAACCTGTTGACGAACGGTGCGGAATCGATGGCCGAGCTCGAGACGGCCCGGTGTCTTTCGCTAGCGTGCGAAGTGCACGGCGTTGACAGTGTGTGCGTGAGCGTGGAGGATTCGGGCAGCGGCATTGCTCCCGACATCGCGGATCGGCTGCTCGAACCGCTTTTCACGACCAAGGAGAACGGGATGGGCATGGGCCTCGCCATCTCGCATTCGATCGTGGACGCTCACGGCGGAACGTTGACGCTGTCGCCGCGCGAGGGTGCCGGTACGCGAGCAACCGTGACGCTGCCGCGTGTCGATTCATGATGTGTCGTCCGTCGGCGCGACGCGCAGCGGGCGGACAGGTTCTTCGAGTTGTGTTTGAGCCGCTGCGCGGCCACTCCTGAAAATTCATCAGCGAATATCGATGCCGGAAACCAGAATGCCCCACGCGACACCTGATCGGAACAGCCGTGTCGTCTACGTCGTCGACGACGACGAATTCGTCCGTACCGCGCTGATCAGCCTGCTGCGATCGATCGACCTGGAGGTTCGCGCCTTTGCGTCGACGGAAGCGTTTCTCGCGGCGCCGAAGGGCGCGGGACCGTCGTGCCTCGTACTGGACGTCAGGCTGCGCGGGCAGAGCGGAATCGCGTTTCAGACGTCGCTGGTGGAGAGCGGCGGTCCGCAGATGCCGATCATCTTCATCACGGCGCACGGCGATATCGCGATGACGGTGAAGGCGATGAAAGCCGGCGCGATGGATTTCCTGACGAAACCGTTCCGCGACCAGGACGTGATCGATGCGGTGATCGCGGCGCTCGAGCGCGATGCGAAACGGCTGCAGGACGATCACTCGCTGCTCGATCTGCGCGCGTGTTGGGAATCGCTCACGCCGCGCGAATGCGAGGTGCTGCAACACGTCGCGACGGGCCTGATGAACAAGCAGGTCGCGGGCAACATGGGCATCGCGGAGATCACGGCCAAGATTCATCGCAGCCAGGCGATGCGAAAAATGAAGTGCCGCTCGGTGGCTGAGCTGGTGCGCAAGATGACTGCGCTCGGCATCAACGTGCCGTCGCGCTAGCGCCACGCGTTTCCCGCATCCTTCAGCGACCGGCCCATGCACCCGCGCCGAGCGTACCCATACGTAGGTATGATGGCGATGCTGCGGCGTGACGGTATGCTGGCGACTTGGGTAACAGTGCTCGGGACGGGCCGTTCCGTCCCCCTCGCCATAAGCAGGGATGTCTTTTTCACTCTCAGCCTCCGATCTCGTATCCATTGTCGACGACGATCCCTTCGTACGCGCCGCCGCGGGAAGTTTCGTGCGTTCGCTGGGCGGGGAGGCGCGCGAGTTCGCGTCGGGCGCGGCATTTCTGGCGTCGGACGTGGTGTCGCGCACGGGTTGCCTGATCTGCGACCTCCAGATGCCCGAAATGGATGGCCTCGAAGTGCTGGCCAAGATGGAAGCACGCAGCCTGCGCATTCCGACCGTGCTGGTCACCGCGTTCGTCAGCGTCCGCACGTCCGAGCTGGCGCGGGCCAGCACCGCGCTTTGTCTCCTCGAGAAACCGATCGACGCACAGGAGCTCGAAGGCTGGCTCGCCCGTGCGCTCGGATACGGCTGATTGCCGGTCGGCGCCGCAACGGTAACCTAAACCTTCGTAGGGGGTAGATGGCCGCTTGTTTGATGGTGCGAACCCCCGCACGCATGTTTTCATCGTTCCTGTACCGTCCGCCGCGACGGCGACAGGAGAACGAAGATGGCCAACATTCCTACCTTATCGTCCGAAGCCTGGTTCGAGGCTCGGCTCACGCGCTCCATACGCAACCTCAGCCGCGCATGCCGCGGGCATGCACGCGGTCTCGTCGCGTGTCCGGCCCGGCTGTTCATCGTGGCAGGCGTGCTGTTCGTCGCAGCGGCGCTGTACGACGCTCGTGACCTGCTCGCGAATGCATTGCGTCCCGCCGTCGACGGCGATCTTCTGATTGCGAGCGTGGCGGGCGCGATGCTGGCGCTGGTGGTGGCAGTGCTGTGGCTGCGCGCGCTGCGACTGGACGCGGCAATCCGGCAACTCGCCGCGGCAATCGAGGACCACGGGCTGGAAGAGTTGCCCCGTTCACTGGTCGAGCGCGGTACGCCGCCGATCGCGAGACTGGCGGCCGCAATCAACGACGCGCATCGCCAGCATGCGGATCGCGTGACGGAATTGCTGCATGTGCTCGCGGCCTACGCGCATGATCTGCGCACGCCGCTGACGCGCGTGATGCTGCGTAGCGGAATGCTGGAAGATCGCACGTTGCGCGATGCGATGGAGCGCGACCTTGCCGAGATGGGAGAACTGATCGACGCGAGCCTTGCCTGCGCACGGCTTCAGTGCAGCGTGGCGGAGCCGCCGCGCAGCGTCGACGTGGACGAGTTGCTGGGCTCGCTGGTCGACAACTATCGCGACGCGGGGCTTGCCGTCGCGCTGGACGGGCGGTTGGACAGTCCGCTCGTGACGTTTCCGCATGCACTGCGGCGCGTGCTCGTCAACCTGATCGACAACGCACTGCGTTACGGGCGTGATGTCCGCCTGTGCGTTCGCGTCGATGCCCGGCGCGTGATGCTTGCGGTGGTGGATTCAGGGCCGGGCATTGTGCCGGCGGAGATGGAAGCGGTATTCACGCCGTGGTATCGGGCGCCGCAGACATCGGCGCGTGCGCCGGGATCCGGATTGGGGCTTGCGATCGCACGGCGGTTGACGCAAGCGATGCAGGGCGACCTGCAGCTGAACAATCGCAGCACCGGAGGCCTCGAAGCGCGCGTGACGTTGCCGCTCGCCGTCGCATGACGGCAGGCAGGCGATGTGTGCAGCGCGGCGTTCCGGCATTGCCTCGACTTCCGCTTTCCGAACCGCGCTTGCGGGCGGTGCGCTCAGCCGCATGTGCCCGAATGCTCTCGTCGGTGAGCTCGTCGGCGACATCCTGCCGGCATTCACTCACTTGGAGCCGATCGCTTTTCGCGTAGACCGACTGGATCGCCATCGCGGCAAAGAACACCGTTCTTCTCGGCGTGCGTTTCATGATCGGTTGCCGGTGTCCTGCGGTCGACCGTGCCAGCCGTTCAACAACGCGCATGAAATCGTGTAGTTATCCGAATGATGGGCTGGTTTGTGAAGGTCTCTCATGGACTGCGGAAAGTCGTTCGGGACGATTGCGCGATCTCCGCGTCGTACGCACGGTATCGCCAGATACATGCCGATACGCCAGCGACATACGCGAGATACATGGCGGGCGCCCAATGATGCATGACGTCGAGTCCGGCGGGTCCGCGATGCCGCGGACGCACGGCAACCCCCCGTTTTCACGACGTGTGGGGAACCTGACGTCGATCACAAATGACCGGGAGTACGACAATGAACGACAGCAAAGTTTGGTTCATCACGGGCTGCTCCGGCGGCTTGGGTCTTCAGCTTGCCGACGCGGTGCTTTCCGCCGGCCACAAACTGGCGGCAACGGCGAGGGACGTGACGCGTCTGGCCAGCCTGACGGACGCCTATGGCGACCGGATTCTGGCGATCCCGCTGAACGTCACCGATCCGGACGCGGCGCGCGGCGCCGTCAGCCTGGCGGTGGAGCAATTCGGTCGTCTCGACGTGCTGGTGAACAACGCGGGCTACGCCGATCTGGCGTCGATCGAAGACGTCACCGACAACGCGCTGCACGAGCAGATCGAGGTCAACTTCTTCGGCGTGTGCAACGTCACGCGTGCGGCACTGCCGTTCATGCGTCGGCAACGGGCCGGCCACATCATTCAGATCTCGTCGGTTGGCGGAAGAGTCGGCGGCCCCGGGCTCGCCGCCTATCAGGCCGCCAAATGGGCGGTGGGCGGGTTCTCCGAAGTGCTGGCGAAGGAGGTCCGCGATTTCGGTATCCAGGTCACGATCGTCGAGCCGGGATCGATGCGGACCCGTTGGGCCGGCTCGTCGATGACCATTCCGCCGATCAGCGACGCGTACAAGCCGATCATCGAACCGGTAGCGGCACGCTTGCGCAGCATCGACGGCATGCAACCCGGCGATCCCGCGCGGATTGCCCGGGCGCTGCTCGGCATTGCCGGCTCGCCGACAGCGCCTTTGCGATTGCTGATGGGCAGCGACGCGGTCGCGGTAGCCGGCGCGGCGGCAAGGTTCCGTGCGGAAGAGGACGCACAATGGCGCGAATTGAGCGAATCGGTTTCGTTTCCGCCGGCGCAGCCCGAATGAAGTCGGCTGCCGGAGACCGCCGATGACCGCGCTGTCCGAAGCCAATATCGTGGCGCGGGTGCTGCTGAACGTTCTCGATCCGTCCGCCGAGCAGCTCCAGGCGTGCACGAAGCAGTGGTCCATCGGGTACCGGCCGCGCCGTGCGCGTGTGGGTTCGCGCACGGCGCGGCGGCCAGTCAACGTCGTGATCGTGAGGCGGATTTCGGCAAGCGCGATCAGCGTCTCGTGGAGCGACGCGTGTCTGGGCAAGTCTACCGAGCAGATCTGGAGCAAAGGTTTTGCCGACGGCGCGGCTGTCTGTGCACTGACCGGCCGTTGCATTGATCGCGGCGATCCGGTGTATCGCCCTCACACCGGCGAGGCGCGCGTTCCGGCGAGCCGGGAACTCACGATCCTGGCCGCAACCGTCGCGCAGCGTCCTGATCCGCCGCTCGCCGATACCTGAGCGCGTCGCACGCGCGTGCGGGAACGTGGGCTGTCGTCTGCGCCTATACGAACGTATGCGGCGCATCATCGGAACAGTTCATTTCTTCGATGACGGATTGTGCGGATCATATCGCGATGGCCCTGAGCGGCGAGCTTTTCGCGCCGCCGCCCGAATCGACAGGCGTCTTGAAACAAGGGGAAGCATGATGGTCGATCCACGCACGATGTCGCCGCGCGTCGCCTCGTTCGTGCTGCTCGGCGCGCTGCTGACGGCATGCGGCTACGGCGCGACATTTCTGTTGTCGATGCATTTCCATCTGGCGGGCGGAAGCGACATCGACACGGGGGCCGCACTGGCCGAAGCGATGATCGGTGCGTTGATCGGCCTGCCGCTGGTCGCGTGGTGCGCGCACCGGATCGGCGCCGCGCGGGCGACCGCGCTGGCGGCGCTGGTCGTCGGCGCAGGCGTCGTCGGCTTCGCGCTGATCGGGCGCACCGGCTCGCTGAGCGGCGTGCCCGGATTGCTGGTCGGCATCGGTTGGGGCGGGTTCTGCCTCGCGGCGCCGATGACGCTCGCGGAGCGCACGGCCGATATCGAACGTGAACGCTGGTTCCTGCGGTTCGGGTCGTTTCAGATGGCCGGCGTCGGCGGCGGTCCCGCAGTTGCGGCACTCGCGATTCGCAATTGGCACTGGACGACGGGCGCGGTGTTCTTCACCGTCGGCGGGCTGTGCGTGACGGCTGCGGTGATGCTGGAATGTTTCGGACGCCTCTCGCCTGCGTCGCATGCCGTTGCGCCGCCGATGCGGGATCGCTGGGTACGCGAGCTACGCGCGATCGCCCGCACGCATGCGATCTATCCGATCGCGATCATCGCGCTCGGCTCGAGCGTCTTCTCGGGGTTGATGACGTTCCAGATGTCGATGGCGCAAGGCCCCGGCGTGAAGGCCGGAACGTTTTTCGGTCTGTATTCCGCCACGGTGGTCGTCATCCGCGGGCTGCTCGGTGCGGTCGTGATTCAGATCCGCGTCAGCGCGACGACGCAGATCCTGCTCGGCTTCATGATCCTGAGCGTCGCCGTGACGTTCGCCGTGCCGCACAACGCGCTGCTTCATTCGGCCAGCGCCGTGCTGCTCGGCACCGGGTATGGCCTCGTCTATCCGATCGTTCAGGCGCAGGCCGTCAACAGTGCCGATGCGCGGCACCGGCACGCCGTGCTGACGTGGTTCGTGGCGTCGTATTTCGTCGGCGTATTCGGATTCCCCGCGCTCGGCAGCATGGTGCTGGTGAGCATGGGCAAGACGATGCTGTTGATACTGATCGCGGCATGCGGCGTGGCGGCACTGCTTCTCTCGATCGTCGAGCACCGCAAGCGGGAATTGACGGTGGCGTGCTGAAGGCACGCGCCGGTGTTCCGGAATCCCTCTGCCGCTGCGACGCGCGACGGGCAGCCTCCGACGGTCAGCTCACGGCTTCCTGGAGAATTGCGCGGACTTCTTCGAGCAGTCCGCGAATTGGGCCATGGCTCGTATGCGTGAGACGTAGCACGCCATCGATCGTGCACGCGCCGATGATCTGGTCGTCGGCGAAGCCCGACGTCACGATGGGGCCCCACAGCGCCTTGAGGGACACGCCGTCGTACGCGCAAGCAATCGGCTGATTGCCCAGATTCGACACCATGACGTCGAAGGCCAGCACGGCCGATAGAAACCCGGCCGCGTGCTCGACGCTCGGCCGCGCGGACATCGCGGCATCCAGTGCCTTCAGTTCCGCCGCCACGCTCGCGCGCGCTTGCGACGGGGCAAGATCCTGTTTGATCTTGCGGGCGGCGGTCCACACGTCCGTACCGCGCGGGTGATCGTCGACCGTGACGGTCTGCGTGATGTAGACGCCGGCGGCGACACGCGCGTCGTTGGAGAGACCGCGCAGGTCGATCGGCGTGACGGTTCTCAACGCGCGTTCGGTCCACGCGCTGGACAGACGCCGGCCGGCTTCGTGAACGGCCGCGGCAATCGCGCCGTGCACGGTGGTTTGCTCGGCACGTGCGCGCACCACGAGCCGGCGGGTCACGTCCGCGGAAAGCGCAATGGCGTCGACATGCGGCGCTTGCGCGGCGTCCGGACGAAATGGCTTGGGCGCGGGCGCCGGCGAGGGCGCCGGCGAGGGGGCCGGCAAGACGGCGGCGTGGGTCAGATCGGTCTCGAGCACGGTCTCCAGCGACGGCACTAACGGCAGCGGTGCCAGCCGCTCGCCCGACAGTATGCGCAACAGATCGTCGATCAGCGATGCACTGCCCATGCCGTCGACCACGGAATGATGTGCAACCAGAATCAGCGTCGAGCTGCGTTCGTCTTGCAGCAAGGTCGCGCGCAGCAGCGGCGCCGCGGACCAGTCGAAGCGCGTGGCGATTTCGCGGGCCGCTTCCGCCTGCCACGCAGTCGGGTCTTGCTCGAGCACGCGCAACGGCACCGCGGCGTCAGTCACGCGATAGAAGCCTGAATGCTGTTGCGCGTCGACGGCGATGCAGGTCGATAGCAGCGGATGCCTGTGCTGCAGCGCCTGAAACGCCGCGTGCCATGCGTCCGGCGCAAAGCGCCGGTCGATCTCGGCGACCATCGCGAAGTGCGTCGGCCGATTCTGGTCGAGCAGCCAGAACAGGTGTTCCGTGCTCCCGAGTGCCCGCACGAGCCGCTGATTGTCGTCGATTTCCTGCGATTGATTCCGCACCGTCTGACTCCCGAAGTGATGGTCTGCCTCAACAGAACAATCGAGGAGGGTGCGCTATTCCGCCATGGCCGGATTGCTCGACATGTGCCGGACTATTTTTTCCTGTCGTCGGGGTTGTAGGTCACATAGAGCTTCGTATAGCCCGGCGTGTCGAAATGCCCCGTCCATCCCCTCGGAAGGGTGACGGCCTCGCCGGTCTTCACGAGCATCACCGAACCGTCCGACGACGTCAGCTTCACGCTGCCTGAAAGAAAGTACAGGAACTCGTTGTACGGCAGCCCGTGCGGCCCCTTGATTTCCTCATGCGACGGGCCGGATCGATACACGCCGGTCTGGTAAGCGTTGTCGGTCGACGTGAACGTCGCGACGTCCGCGCTCGTTTCGCCGCCTTCGTCTTTTTTCACGGCATCGGCGCGATTGAATATCGCACCGGCAAGGTCGGACCTCGACGCCTTGATCGGCTTGATCGTTTCGGCGTGCGCGTCGACCGCAGTCATGACGCTGAACGACAGCAGCGCTGCGAGGGCGTATCTGGACATCGGCTATCTCTCCTTCGGTTTTTTCGTGGCAGCGACGTAAAGGGTGAACGCGCTGTCGTGGCGCCATTTTGTCGGAAAAACCCGCCTTCGTTTCGCGATCGATCGAAAACGAGACGGCAGATTTGTTTCTCAATGTGTATGAAACCGGTCTGGATACATGGCCTTGCAAAAGCTATTTCTCGAGACACACGTCAGATACGTGATCTGGATTTAATGCATCTCACCGATCGAATCCGATCAGGACGCTCGAGCCGGCTTCGCGAGATCAGCGACCGCCGGGCGCCCGGACAGATTCGCGGCAACCGAATTTATCCAGGAGAACGACATGAAAGTAAAGACGATCGCTTTGGTTTTCGCGGCGTGCGCCGCCGTTGCAGCCACCACTTCCGCTTTTGCAAGCAGCCCCGTCGACACGAGCGTCAACGACCAGGCCGTCGGGCAAGCGAGCCAATGGGCGACGGGCGTCAAGGCGCCGAAGGGCAAGACGCGCGCCCAGGTTCGCGCGGAACTGGTGCAGGCAGAGAAAGACGGTCAGCTTGCGGCGCTCGACAAGCTCTATCGAGGCAGTTGATTGCCTGCTGCCGACGCGATGCCGGTTTTCGGCATCGTCATTCATCCACCCCGTTCAACACGGTACCGCTCATGCACCACGAAACGAAAATTCTGTACACCGGCGAAGTTCGCACCACCGGCGGCCGCGATGGCGCCGCGCACAGCACGGATGGTCGCCTGGATGTGAAGCTCTCCGCGCCGGGCTCGGCCGCGCCCGGCACGAATCCCGAGCAGTTGCTGGCCGCGGGCTGGTCGGCATGCTTCATCGGCGCGATGGGTCTGGCCGCGCAAAAGCTGAAGGTCTCGCTGCCGCGCGACACGCATGTCGATGCGCAGATCGATCTGGCCATGAACGACGGCGCGTACTTCCTGCAGGCACGGCTGAACGTCACCGTGCCGGGCGTCGACGCCGACGTCGCACAGGCGCTGGTCGACGCGGCGCACCAGACGTGTCCGTATTCGAAGGCGACGCGCGGCAACATCGACGTGGTCGTCACGGTGGTCTGATACGCATGCGGCGCTCGATGCGATCGGCGACCTGTTGACAACGCTCCGGAAGGTGCCATGACCGCATTGACGTGGTGTGCGATTTTTCTTGCCGCACTGACGGCGATCTCGAGGATGCCGCGCGGGCTGACGCTGATCCTGCTCGCGACCGGTTATGCGATCGCGTTCGCGTCGCGGCAGTTGCAGCCGATCGCGCTCGTGCCGATCGCGCTGCTGGTCGGCACCGGCGTGCTGTTGCAGCGGAATCTGCCGTTCGCCGGCAAGGTTTTGTGCAACGTCGTCTTCTGCGTCATTGCGGTCGGTCTGTTTCAGCATTGGCTGCCGGGTTTCGACAATCTCAGGGTGATTCATGCGGCACGTCTGACGCCGGATGCGGCGCCGTACACGATGTATCTCAACTTCGACAAGCCGCCGATCGCGTTCTGGCTGGTGCTGGTCTACCCATGGGTTCTGCCGGAGAAGCCGCTGTCGGCACGGGTGATCGCGGCGGTCGTCGCGTGCGCGGCGACATCGGCGGTCTGCTTCTCGATTGCCTGGTGGGCCGGGTTGATTGCGTGGGCGCCGAAGTGGCCGCATTTCGCATGGCTGTGGGTGCTCGACAACCTGCTGCTGGTCGCGTTCGCGGAAGAAGCGTTTTTCCGCGGCTATATCCAGGCGGGCGCGACGCGGTTGATGCGTGCGCAACCGAATGCCGGCTGGCTGGCGCTTGTCGCAGGCGCCGTGCTGTTCGGCCTTGCGCATTACCAGGGCGGCGCGCTGCTGGTTCTGCTGGCCGGCCTGTCAGGCATCGGTTACGGGCTCGCCTATCGCGCCGGCGGTCTGCAATCGGCCGTGCTCGCGCACTTCGGCGTCAACCTGGTGCAGTTCGGCTTGCTGACCTATCCATTCATCGCCCGGGCTTGAGCGAACGCGCTCCCTGGCCACGAGGGCCCGGGCAATACGCGACGGCGGATGGAATATCTGCGCCGTCCAGCTGTTTACGTGGACTGCAGGGCTGTTGCCCGCTTGATTTCGCCTAAACCCAAAGAGACATGTCAGATACTGCAGTTCGTCAACGTCGGCTTGGTCGCACCGCGGGAGGATCGACGTAGATGACCGCAGCCGAACTGTCCGCCATGCTCCCCGCGATGCTGCCGCGCCTCTGGACCTTCGCGCTGCGAATCTCCGGCGACCGGCACGACGCCGAGGATCTCGTGCAGGGCGCGTGCGTTCGTGCACTCGAACGAGCGCATCAGCTACGACCGGGAACCGCGCCGCTCAGCTGGATGTTCTCGATCGTGCAATCCACGTGGCTCAACGAGCTTCGCGCACGCAGCGTGCGTCGGCGCTCGGGCGTGGACTGGGACGACGACCTGCTCGAAACCGTCGCCGATCCCGCCGCGCCGACACTGGAACAGCAGGCGCTGGACGCGCAGATCGTCAGGGCGGTGCAGCAGCTGCCCGAAGCGCAGCGCGTGGTCATGTTGCTGGTCGCCGTGGAGGGGCTCAGCTATGGCGAAGCGGCCGAGGCGCTCGGCGTACCCATCGGGACGATCATGAGCCGGCTTTCGCGTGCCCGCCAGACGATCGGCGCCCTGTTCGGCGATGGAAAGGAACGAGCCATGAAAGGCGCAGCGCAGCGTGAGGATCAGGGGGCATGAAAATGGACGACATCCTGCTCATGGCATACGTGGATGGCGAACTCACGTCGCACGAGCGCGAGGAAGTCGATAGGGCGATCGGCACGTCGGCCGACATCGCCAGGCGGGTTGCCCTGTTCGAAGCATCGGTGTTGCCCTATCGGTATGCGTTCCAGCGTCAGGAAGGGCCGCCGCTGCCGCAGAGGCTGGCCAGCAAGGTCGCTGAAATCGCGCAGGCGTATGCCGGGCCTTTGGCGCGGTCCGCGGTCGGCGGCGCGCGTCGGGGGGATGCGCCGGCGTCGCAGCCGGACGCACGCGCGCCGTCGTCCGCGCCGATTCGCTCGCGCGTTCGCATGATGGTGCCGTGGCTCGCGGCCGCTTTCGTCGCGGGAGCGTTCTGCTGCGGTGCCATCCTGCACTTCGCGCCGCAGGATGCGCTGATGACCGCGCAGACGCAGATGTCCCCGTGGATCATGGCGGCCGTGAACTATCAGCGGCTCTATACGCGCGACACCGTTGCTTTCGATTCGTCGAATCTCGCGGCCGCGGCGCATAGGGTTGACAACATTCGCCGCGACGACGGGCTGCGGATCCGCATTCCGGACCTGCGCTCGGTCGGGCTGACATTCAAACGCATACAGTGGCTGAATTTCAATCACAAGCCGCTGGTGGAGATCGTCTACCTCCCCGAAAAAGGCTTGCCCGTGGCGCTGTGCGTGATGAAGGACGAACGGCCCGACACGAAGCTCGCCCGACAACAGGTCGGCAGCATGGATGTCGTGACCTGGCGCCGTGCCAGTGTCACCTATGCGCTGATTGCCGCGCCCGGCGACACCGACCTCGACGCGATCGGCAAGCGGATCGCCGACAACGGCATGGAAGAAATGCTCGGTCAGCTGCAGCAGGCCGGCCCGGCGATCGCGAGCTGAGGGTTCGCGGCTACGTTCCATGTCGGCGGCCTCAAGGGCGTCGGCCGTGTCTACCGGCAAACGTTCGTCGATGCCTGCTCGAAGGTTGCGTTCGCCAAGCGCTACGATCGCAAGACACCTTTGCCGGCGGCGGACCTGCGCAACGATCGCGTTGTTCCGTTCTTCGACGGATTCGGCATTCCGGTGCTACGCGTGCCGACAAACCGCGGCACCGAATACTGCGGTAGCCCCGAGCGTCACGAATACGCGCTGCATCTGGCCTTGGAGGACATCGACCCGGCCCGAGCGAAGGCCCAGTCGCCCGCAAACCAACGGGATCGTCGAACGGCTGCACAAGACCGTGCAACCGGCGGCTCCGCTCATCGACTGCACGATGCCGTCCCCAATCGGTACCTGCAACCCGTCGTCGCGCAAAAGGCGCGGGTTTGGAACAGCGTCCGTGTGTGGCGTATCTGCGAGGCCCGCGTGACGGAGAAGTCGGCAATCGACGTGCTGCTCCCCCCGATTTCGCCGCGACTGTAATCGAGTGTAATTGATTGCTCCGCGCGCTCGACCTAATTTCTTCCTGGCAGGTGCGCTTCGCGGATGGCTGGCCCAAGCCGCCGCGGAGATGGTGATGAACGTTATCGATGTGTAACTCGCACAAGCCGGATTCGGACTATACGACACCGGTTTTCGGCTTCTTTCAACTCGCATCAGGAGAAATTGTCATGTCGAACGAAAATTTCAGCGAAGTTCAGAAGTTCGCGGAGCAGGCGGACGATTTGAAACGCGTGGACGTCGAGTCAATCCAGCTGGGCTATTGGGACAATCACGATACCCTTCCTTTCATGCTCAATAACGAGGGCGGGAATTCGTTTGCAGTGAATGCCTCGAACACGGCGTTGCTGATCCAGATTGGAAACGCAGTCACAGCGCTTGGACAGAAGCAGAAGGTCGTAGCCTATCTGGGAGACCTCAACCACGGCGGTACCCTCAAAGTGCTCCTTATCGGCCTTGCATAGCACGAAAACAAGTCGCGGCTCAGTCGGCCAGCGTCGTGGGCGGCCACAAAATGGCCGTCCTGCCGTTGCCTTGTATTCGGCATCACCGGAAGACTGTTGCGACAAGAAAACGGCCTGGCAGCTTGCCAAGCCGTTTTTCGTAATCGGATTGCGCAAGTCAGCGCCATCGCGCGTCGGATTCTCACGCGTGCGAGCCCACGAGCGAACGCAGGTACATCGGCACTTTCACCTTCGCCGTTGCCTGGACGCGCGTCATGAGCGCGTGATCGATACGATTTAGTCCGTACGCCCGCGCAATGTCCTGCTGCAACCGGCACCACAGATGGCTGGCCATCTCGGCATCGACCATCGCCCGGTGCGCACGTCCCGATTTCGGCAACCGCAGCATGTCTGCCAGGCTCGACAGGCGATGACTCAGCGCGTCAGGGTAAATGCGTCGCGCCACCAGCATCGTGCACGCAAAGGCATGCTCGGCCGACATGCCGAGCAGCCCGAGTTCTGCCTGCCAGAACCGTTTGTCGAAACCGGCGTTGTGGGCGACGACCGCATGCTTGCCGACGAACGCTGCGGCTTCCTTCATGACTGTCGACGCCGGGGGAGCCGATGCGATCATTTCGTTTGTGATGCCGGTCAGCGCGACGACATCGGACGGTATGCGTCTGCCTGCATTCATCAGGCTCTGGAAACGGTCGACGACTTGTCCGTCCCGGAGCAGGATGACGGCGATTTCGGTCGCACGATCACCCATATTCGGCGAAAGTCCGGTTGTTTCGAAGTCCAGTACCGCAACGGTTTGCATGGTCGAATCCTGTTGCTTCACGCGGTGTCGTTTAGAGTGGCCGAGAGGTTAGCATCTTCAGCCCCGCGACAGAGTCGTTCAGCCCGGGAAACGACCCTCCCCGTGCGGCGAACGCCGGTCCGCCCGCGAATGCGTCCCGATCCGCCGTTGGCTCGGCAGCACGCACGGCGATGCAACAGGGGGCTGGCAGCCGGCTATCGGCAGTCCGTTGGTCCGCGTGTCGTGCCGCAAGCCCGTTTTCGTCTTCGACCATCCGGATCGGGCCCGTGGTTTGTCCAGCACGCTGCCTGATGCTGAACTCGATCAGGTCTTCGTCAATCTCTCGTTGCCCGGCAGGCAGCACGGCAGGAGCGTCTCGCGCCGTTTGTCCGCATCGAACATCGATTCCACCAGCCATCCCGTCAGATAGAGCGACGCAAGGCATCCGCCCGCGGTCGCGATGTTGCCAGCCGCCTGGAGCATATTTGCGCGTCGACGCGCTTAGCGGTGCGATGCGCGCGGGGCTTCGATATGTCGTTGACGGACAGCGCTCCGACGATTTGAGAAACTGAGCCGTTCGCGATGTGCAATCCGGCGATGAATCGGAGTCGTGCTGGGCGACGGCCGATAGGCGATGATTCGGCTGTGGGGCGATGTCGATGCGGTCTACCGGTCTCCTTGAGATAGCATCTGGCCGTTTGTGGGCTCCGCTATTCTCGAATAACGGACTATCGATGCCGTTTAATTTATCTTCATGAATAACCTGAACTGTTGGGTGTCGTGTCTATTGATGGATCGTTGTGGCTAAGTGTCGTTTAGAATGAAAAATCTGAATTTTTATGCGTTTCATAAAACATGCATAAGGATTATATGGTTTCCATCTGGGTAAACGACGAAGACAGAACCAGGCAAATCAGCGACTGGAAAATATGGTGGGGTACCGATGATGAGGAGTTGATGTTGACTTGCCATTTCCCGTCCGGCAAGTCTTTTCATAGTCCGCTCCGCAATTGCAGAATTGAACCCACCAAGGTCGTGCAAGGCCAGCTTCTGTCAAAGAAAGGGGGCACGGTATTCCGCGTCGTCGACAAGGTGGTGATCTATGGCGGGAAATATGCGGCCATCCATTACCCGGGGACGCGAAAGATATACGTCAGAAACGCGCATGATATCGCGCTCACCCCCGCGACCAACATCAAGGACGAACCGATATTTCGCTATTTCGTCGACGTGGCAAAGGCCCGGGCAGAGCAAGCAAGCCCGGAGAGCAAGCCTATTGCCGACAATGTGCTGCGCCAGTTGGAGAAGGTGACGCCTTACGAAGACACGGTGTTGCACGCATATTGCACAGCACAGCACCAGCGGCGGGCGCAAGGGCGAAGCTTTATTTACCCCTTTGGCGTCAACGAGAGTCAGCTCAAGGCCGTGGAGCAGGCCTTCACCTCGCAAATCAGCCTGATAGAAGGGCCGCCCGGCACCGGGAAGACGCAAACGATCCTGAACATCCTGGCCAATATCCTGTTGCAGGGAGGCACGGTCGCTGTCCTGTCCAATAACAACGCCGCTGTTGAAAACGTTTATGAAAAACTGGATAAGGCCGGGCTGGACTATGTTGTTGCCAAGCTCGGGCGGGCGGCGAATCGCGAGGACTTCTTCGGCGATGTTCCCGTCGTGCCGCTGGAGCCTCCTGCACCTGCGCCTGCCATGGAACAGATTCAAGCCGTTCTGCAGACGCTGAAGCAGCATCTGCATGCTCAGAATACCGTGGCGCGACTGCAGGCCGAGGTCGATGAATTGACCGTAGAGCTGAACTACCTGCTGGAATGGCAGCGCGAGAACTCGGTGGCGATGCCGGTTTCCCTGGATAGGTACAAACTGTCCCCACGAAAATCGTCGGACCTGATGGCTTACTTGTCCTATCTTGCCGAGAGCCGTATCCGGCTCAAGGATAGACTCGAACTCCTGCTCAATTTCAAAATCCTGCGGGCGAAACCGTTCGATGATTGGGAAAAGCGCAAATCAGTGATCTATGCGCTGCAGAAGCACTATTATGAAAGGGCATTGCAGGAGAAAAAATCGGCATTGGAAGCCCATCGCGAAGCGCTGGTACGTGGCAATTTCGACGCATTGCTGGATGAGCTGGTCACAGGGTCGATGGCCCATCTCAAGCGCCATCTTTATCAGCACATCCTGCGGCAGGAGTCGTTCGATGCAAAAAATTACAGGAGAGATTTCGATGCGTTCGTGCGGCGTTTTCCGATTGTCGGTAGCGGCACGCACTCCATTGTCAACTCTGTCGGCGGTGCGATTCTCGACTATGTGATCATCGACGAGGCATCGCAGCAAGACATCGTCCCCGGGATACTGGCACTGGGCTGCGCCCGGAACCTGATCATCGTCGGCGACCGAAAGCAGCTGCCGCATATTCCGGAGAAGCTTGGTATTGGCGCGCCTGGCGAGTTCTATGACTGCGACAAATACAGCCTGCTCGATTCGTGCGTCGGCGTGTTCAAGGATTCGATACCGATAACGCTTCTGAAGGAGCATTATCGGTGCCACCCCAGAATCATCCAGTTTTGCAATCAGCAGTTTTACGACAACCAACTCGTGCCGATGACGCAAGACGCGGGTGAAAATTCGCTGAAGCTGCTCGTTACGGCCAAGGGAAATCACACTCGAAACAATGCGAATCGACGCGAGCTGGATTCTCTGCTTGAGACGCTCAAATGGGATGGCGAAAGCGACTGGGACGGCGAGCACCGCAGGGGCTTCATAGCCCCGTACAATGCACAGGTCGCGCTCTCCCGCACGCAATTGCCGGCCGATTTCGTCAAGGACACGGTACACAAGTTTCAGGGCAGGGAGTGCGACGAGATCGTCTTTTCCACCGTGCTGGACAAGAAGTACTGGAGCCAGAAAGGCTTGGGTTTCGTCGATGATCCGCACCTGGTCAATGTGGCGGTATCGAGAGCGAAGCGCAAATTCACGTTGGTGACGGGGGATGATGTCTTTGCGGCACGCAACGGACATATCGCTGCGTTGATCCGTTATATCGAGTACTACGCGGACGAAAAGCAGGTCCATCGAGCCCCGGTAGTGTCAGCCTTCGACCTGCTCTACAAGGAATACGATGCATCACTTGAGCGGCTCAACGCCAGGCTGCGTCCAAGCGATTCTCGATACAAGTCGGAGCAGATCGTGGCACAGATACTGCGTGAGGTACTGTCCGGCGACGCGTATCGGGCGATGACGTTTCACTCGCAGATTGCCATGAATCAGTTGGTCTCCTTGACCAACCGCACACTGACGCCGCGGGAGCGGGATTTCATGAGAAATCGTGCCAGTTGCGATTTTGTGCTGTATTTCAAGGTGGGGAAAACGCCGTTGGGCGTGATCGAAGTCGATGGCGGATCGCACGGCATGGCGCAGCAAATCGAGCGGGATGCGCTCAAAGACAGCATTTTGAAGAAAAGCGAGATCCCCTTGCTCCGATTGCAGACTGTTGAGAGTCACATCGAAGAAAAGATCACGGCGTTTTTGGCTCAGTGGGCGAGTGGCACTGAAACTGCTTGATGGGGCGTGTCGCCGTGTTCAGCGTGTGTGGCAAGGTTTTTGGCAGGCTGCGACTCGTGGCTGCGCGTGACGCGGGGCGATTGCTCAAACGGCGATGCCGGAATCTGTCAAGACGGTCGTAAACGAGTCGCGTCGCCGCACGAAACGCAGCTACGAGCCTTCTTGCGCGTTGCGCTGAGGCGCAGCACGATAGCGCAGATGAATCAGCGGATAGGCCCGCCCTTGTCCATCGAGCGCCGATCGCCCGCAGCGCTCGAAGCCGAGCCGTTCATAGAATCCCGCCGCCGCTTCGTTCTGTTCGTTGACGTCGGTCGACAGGTCGGGATGACGCCTGAGCGCATCTTCCACGAGCAGGCGCCCGACACCCGCGCCATGGTGAGCGGGATCGACGAACAGCGCTTCCATGCGACTGCCGTCGAGCAGCATGAAGCCGATCGCGCGGTCGAACTCGTCGACGGCGAGATCGAGCGGGGCACCGGGCAGGAACGCGACGACTTCGGATTCGATCGCGCGACGGTCGTCGTCGCTCAGGAAGTGATGCGTGGCGTCGACCGCGTTGCGCCAGATATCCAGCACGCGTGCGCCGTCGGCCTGGGTGGACTTGCGAATTCTGATCATGGTTTGGCCCATCTTTGATTTGTAATTTGAAGTTCGGCGGGTAGCCGGCACCGTCATGGCCCCGATCGGGCCGCTCGCAAGGGAAGCGGGCAAGACGGCGGTGTTCCAGTTCAGGTATAGGTCGGACGGCGTGCGTCGCCAACTTCCGCAGCGCGCTCGATCGCTCGTCGCGCGACGTCGAGAACGCCCGCGCTCATCGGCAAATCGTCGCGGTCGAGCCGGACGGAGGAAGTGACGCCGGTCGGGGAGCGGGGTGAATCGGACATGATGGATCTACGCGCGGGCGCGTTCGAGTGGGTGGGGCGGCCGGCGACGATTCATCGTGCGTCGTCGGTGCGCCGCTCGATTGCGCGGATCACGGCGACCATGTCGTCCGCGCCATGTCCGGCCCGCTCGGTCTCGCCGTACAGCGCATGGCAGATGTCGAGCAGCGGCGACGCGATGCCGATGCCGCGCGCGGATTCGGCGACGAGGCGCGCGTTCTTCAGCACGTCGGTGATTGCAGCCTGCACCGAGAAATCCGCGGCGACGAGCTTGCCGAGTTTCACGCGCGACACGTCGCTCGTCATCGGGCCTGCGTTCAGCACGTCGGCGAAGCGGGCGAGATCGATGCCGTGGCGTTGCGCGAAGTGCGTGGCTTCGGTCAGGCCGGTGACCATCGTGATCAGGAACAGGTTCACGGCGAGCTTCATCGTCAGCGCCGACGGTACGTCGCCGCACACGAAGCTGTCGCGGCACAGCGGCTTCACGAGCGCGCGAGCGGCGTCGACGTCTTCCGGCGCGCCGGCAAGCATCACGACGAGTTGACCGGCCTCGGCCGGCTTGCGCGACCCCGACACGGGCGATTCGACGTAACGGCCCGACGCGGCAGCGATGTCATCGGCGAGTGTGCGCGAATACTCGGGCGCGTTCGTGCCCATGTTCACGATGGTGTGCCCGCCGACACGGGCGGCGAAACCGGGCGTGCCGCGCGCGAGGACGGCGTCGATCGCCGTGTCGTTCGCGAGCATCAGGATCACGGTGCGGCAGGCTGCGAACACGTCGTCGATGTGTTCAGCCACGCGCGCGCCGGCGTCACGCAGCGCATCGTCGCTGCCGTGCGACCGGCTCCACGCGACGAGCGGTGTGCCGGCCCGCGCAAGATTGAGCGCCATCGGCGTGCCCATCACGCCGAGGCCGACGAATCCGACTGCGGTTTGCATGTTCTGGCTCTCACGGTGGAGGGAGACGATCGTGGGCGTCAGTATCGCAGCGTTTCCGTACGCCTGCCATGTCGTCCGCGCACCCGCGGGAGCCCCGTCACGGCCGCACCGACATGTCCGCCAGATACGGCCACGGATAGATGCCGCGCGCGTGACCGTCGCCGAACACCGCGCGGATGCCGTAGCCGGCTGCTTCGACGTTGTCGAGCGTCAGGTCGGGCCGTGCATCGACACGACCGCCGTCGAGCCGGATTCTCCGGCATTCCGCACACGGGCAATCGCTGCGCAGCTGGGTATAGCCGATGCGTTGCGTGTGGCCGTCCGGCCAGCGGAGGGTCAGCGTGCGCGCCGGGTGATCGAGTGCGATTTCGGTCGGGGAGATCATTGCGACGCCTCGTCGATTTGCCGGATCGCGATCCGCACGGCCTTGCGTACTTCCGGATCGTGATCTTCCAGCGCATGGGTCAGCGCGGGCAACGTCGCGCGGTCGCGCAATTCGCCGAGCGCGCGCGCGGCTTCCTTGCGCAGGTTGCTGATCGTGTGCGAGAGCAGCGCGACGACGGCCGGCGCCGCGGCCGCATCGCGCAGTTGCCCGAGCGCGCGCGCGGCGCGCAAGCGCACCTGCCAGTAGTCGTCGTCGAGCGCAGCGACGAGCGGTTCGCGCGCGGTCGCGACGCGCAGCTTGCCGAGCGTCGTGGCCGCTTCCTCGCGCACCTGCCATTCGCGGTCGCGCAGCGCGGCGAACAGCGCGTGGATGGTGGACGCATCGTCGGGTGACGCGAACCCGATCGCGCCGACCGCGACGCGCCGTACGTCCGCTGCGGCATCGGTCGTCGCGATGCGCGCGAGCGGCGGCAGCGCACGCGGATCCTTGAGCCAGCCGAGCACCGCCACGGCTTCGGCGCGCACGGCAGCGTGTTCGGCAGCGAGCGCGTTCAGCGCGGGCGCGAACGCGTCGGGGTCGCGCAACTCGCGCAATCCGCGCAGTACGGCACGGCGCACGTCAGGTTCGGGCCGGTCGGCCCATCGACACAGCACGGCGCCCGATGCGGCATCCTTCAGTTCCGACAGGCTCTGCGCCGCGGCAGCGCGCACGTCGTCGCACGGATCGAGCAGCGCGCCGCACAGTGCGTCGACGACATCGGGCTGCTCCCACGCGCCGAGCACGCGGGCGGCTTCGCCGCGCACGTCGGCCGACGGATCGTCGCGCAGTGCAGCGACGAACGCGGGCACGAACGCTGGGTTCTCGAGATCGGCGAGTTCGAACAGTGCGACGCGGCGCACGGCGGCATCGGGCGCGGCGAGGCGGGCGACGAGTGCGGCTTCGTCGGGGGCGTGTGCGCGGGGCAGCGCGGCAGCGAAGGAGGAGTCGGTCATGGGCGACGGGAAAGAGCGTTGAGGGACGCGGTCAGCGCAGCAGGTAAGGGATGTCGACCTTGACGGCGCCGGTCGGGCAGTCGCGCTCGCACGGCATGCAGTACCAGCATTCGTCGAACTGCATGTACGCCTTGCCCTTGGTCACGTCGATCGCGAGCAGGTCGAGCGGGCACACGTCGACGCAGACGGTGCAGCCCTTGTCGGCGATGCACAGGGCCTCGTCGATCGTGACGGGTGCGCTGCTGCGCTGGAAGATGTCGTGCGGAGTATGGGACACGGTAAGGCTCCTCAGAGGGCGGCCGCGAGCGAGGCCGGTTCGCGGATACGCAGATTCGTGTAAGCGCCGCGATCGTCGTCGGCAATCGGCACGAGATACGGTTCGACCGGCCGCTTCTCGCTGCGCATCGCACCGTCGGCGCCCTTGCGCAGCCAGGTGTGGCAGAACCATTCGGCGTCGTTGCGATGCGGAAAGTCGACGCGATGGTGGTACAGCCCCCAGCGGCTCTCGGTGCGGAACAGCGATGCGCGCGCGGCCATTTCCGCGCAGTCGCGAATCGCGCGCACCTCGGCGGCGCGCATCAGTTCATGCGGATGGTTTGCCTTGATCTCTTCGATATCCTCGGTAATGGCGTCAAAGCGTTGCAGCCCGATTTCCATCTTGCGCGTCGCCTTCGGCGGTTGCAGATAGTCGTTCACCATGCGGCGCAGCTTGTATTCGACCTGCGCCGGTGCCAGGCCGCGCTCGCGCAGCAGCGGGGCAAGTACGCGCGCGCGTTCGGCGGCGACCTGTTCGTCGTCCACGGGCGCATGTTCGCGGCCGGCCACGTAGTCGGCTGCGTTCTGCCCGGCAAACCAGCCGTACGTAAAGGCGCCGAGCATGTAGTTGTGCGGGACGGCCGCCATGTCGCCGGCCGCGTAGAGCCCGGGCACGGTCGTCTCCGCGCGTGCGTTCACGTACACGCCGGATGCGCTGTGGCCGCTGCAGAAGCCGATCTCGGAGATGTGCATCTCGACCATCTGGCTGCGGTAATCGGTGCCGCGCCCCGCATGGAAGCGGCCACGGCTCGGCCGCTCGTTCGTATGCAGGATCTGCTCGATGGTCTGGATCGTTTCTTCGGCTAGATGGTCTAGCTTCAGGAACACGGGACCGTTGCCGCTTTGCAGTTCCTGGTAGAACTCCCACATCATCTGGCCGCTCCAGTAATCGCATTCGATGAAGCGTTCGCCCTTGCCGTTCGCGGTGAAACCGCCGAGCGGGCCCGTCACGTACGCGCACGCGGGGCCGTTGTAGTCCTTGATCAGCGGGTTGATCTGGAAGCATTCGAGATTCGCGAGCGCGGCACCGGCGTGATAGGCCATCGCGTAGCCGTCGCCTGCGTTGGTCGGGTTCTCGTACGTGCCCATCAGGTAGCCCGAGGCCGGCAGGCCGAGGCGGCCGGCCGCACCGCAGCAGAGAATCACGGCCTTCGCGCGGATTACGTGAAACTCGGCGGTGCGGCAGTCGAAGCCGAGCACGCCGCTCGCGCGGCTCTGCACGTCGGTCAGCACGCGCGTCGCGACGATCCGGTTCGTGATCGCGATGCGTGCGCGCTTCAGCTGCCGGTACAGCACCTTCTTGATGTCGTGTCCTTCCGGCATCGGCAGCACGTACGAGCCCATGTGATGGACCTTCTTCACCGCGTAGTCGCCGGTGCCGTCCTTCTCGAACTTCACGCCCCAGCGGTCGAGCTGCTCGATCGTCGCGAAGCTGTGCGTCGCATACGCGTACACGGCTTCCTGGTCGACGATCCCGTCGTTGGCGATCGTGATCTCGCGCGTGTACTGCTCGGGCGTCGCATGCCCGGGGATCACCGCATTGTTCAGGCCGTCCATTCCCATCGAGATCGCGCCGCTGCGCTTCACGTTGGCTTTCTCGAGCAGCAGCACGCGCAGGGACGGGTCGCGCTCCTTCGCCTTGATCGCCGCCATCGGGCCGGCGGTGCCGCCGCCGACCACGACGATGTCGTATTCGAGCACGTGGGTAGTCATCGTTGTTTCCTTGCAGGTTTGCGCGGCTTCTGCCGGTCGATGCGCAGCCGGTACTGGAAGGCGTCGCCGCGGAAGTAGAGGGTTTCGTAGTCGATCGGTGCGCCCGACGCGTCATGCGTGAGGCGCTCGATGCGCAGCACGGGGCTGCTTTCCTCGACGTGCAGCGCATCGACGATCTCATCGTCGGCGAGGATTGCGTCGATCGACACGTCGGCATGGCCGAGCGCGATGCCGCAGTCGTTTTCCAGGACGAGGAAAATGTCGCGGGTCGCGAGGTCGGCGCCCGCGAGGCGCTTGCCGAGCGCTTCGGGCACCCAGGTCTGTTCGAGCGACACGGGTTCGCGATTCAGCAGCCGCACGCGGTGAATCTCGACGAGCGGCGCGCCTTCGGGCACGTTCAGCTTCGTCGCGAGATGGCGGTCGGCCTTGACGGTGCGGAAGCTGCGCACCTGGTTGACGATCTCGTAGCCCATCGACGACATCGCCTCGGCGAAGCCCTGCAGCGATGTCACGTTCTGGAACGCCTTCGGCTTCGACACGAAGGTGCCCTTCCCGTGCAGCTTGAACAGCAGTCCTTCCTTCTGCAGGTCGCCGAGCGCCTGGCGCACCGTGATGCGGCTGACGTCGAACATCGCGCAGAGTTCGTGCTCGGAAGGCATCCGGCTGTGCGGTGCATAGGTGCCGTCGAGAATGCGTGCGCGCAGCGTGTCCTTGATCTGCACGTAGAGCGGGGCCGCAGACAGCGGCACGACGTTGGGGGAGGTCATCGGTCAACTTGTTATGACAAGATCGCTGGAGTGTAGTCAGCGCGGTCGCGCGTCCAAACCAACTATTTCTGATTTCGACTTTCCGATTCCGGAAAAGCGTGGCGGCAGCGGGCGGACCGAACCGACGATCCGGCTCGTGGTGTCGGCCTGGCCCACCCGTTACGGGTGGAGCGGGTCGGACGACAATAAAAAATTTGCCGGCGCATGTGCCGCGCATGTCGATTTCCCGATCCGTCGTCCGTCGTATCCATGTCGACCGGGCATTGCGCCACGCAGGTGGCACCCGGTTCCCGAGGATCGCCGTCACGCAAACGAGGCACCCCATGCAGGACTCCCGATATCGCTGGGTCATCGTCGCCGCGGGCGGCCTGATGGGCTGCATCGCGATCGGCGCGATGTTTTCGCTGCCGGTGTTCCTGCGCGCGATCGCGCGCGACACGGGCTGGTCGATGACCGGCATTTCCGGCGCGATGACGCTCGGCTTCATCGCGATGGCCTTTGCGAGCATGGCGTGGGGCAGCCTGTCGGACCGTATCGGCACGCGCCCGGTCGTCATGACGGGCGCCGTCCTGCTGTCGGCAAGCCTGGCGCTGGCGAGCCGCGCGCCGTCGCTGCTCGCGTTCCAGCTGACTTTCGGCCTCGCCGTCGGCGGTGCGACGGCCGCGATATTCGCGCCGATGATGGCGTGCGTGACGGGCTGGTTCGACACGCACCGCAGCCTCGCGGTGTCGCTCGTGTCGGCCGGCATGGGGATGGCGCCGATGACGATGGCCCCGCTGGCCGCGTGGCTCGTGTCGGTGCGCGACTGGCGTGCGTCGATGCTGCTGATTGCGGCACTGGCGGCTGTCGTGATGATTCCGGTGTCGCTGCTGGTGCGACGGGCGCCCGCGCTCGATCATGCAACCGCGCATGTGCACGCGGCGCCTGCGCCCGCCGGCGCACCCGCGGCAATGTCGGTCGCGGATGCGCTGCGCTCGCCGCAGTTCATCGTGCTGCTGCTGACCAACTTCTTCTGTTGCGCGACGCATTCGGGCCCGATCTTCCATACGGTCAGCTACGCGGTGACGTGCGGGATCCCGCTGATCGTCGCGGTGTCGATCTACAGCGTCGAAGGGCTCGCCGGCATGGGTGGCCGGATCGCGTTCGGGATCCTGGGCGACCGCATCGGCGCGAAGCGCATGCTGGTGGCCGGGCTGCTTGCACAGGCGCTCGGCGCGCTCGGGTACGACTTCGTGCGCACGCTCGACGGGTTCTATGCGGTCGCGACCTTGTTCGGCTTCATCTATGCGGGCGTGATGCCGCTGTATTCGGTGCTCGCGCGCGAGAACTTCCCGCTGCGGATGATGGGCACCGTGATCGGCGGCTGCGCGATGGCCGGCAGCCTCGGGATGGCCGCAGGCCCCGTGGCCGGCGGCCTGATCGTCGATACGTTCGGCAGCTATGGCTGGCTGTACGTCGGTTCGTTCGCGATCGGCGTCGGCGCGTTCCTGATGGCGATGATGTTCCGCCCGTTCGCGAAAGCGCGACCGGAAACGGCGGCCGCGTGACCCCGCGACGGAAGCGGGGCGGCTTTCCGTTTTGCCGGATCGGCGCGACCTGGCGCGCGTCGTTGCAGACAAAAAACAGGGCCCGACACCGCGTGCGTTCGAGGGTGTCCGGACAGCCCGCAGCCCGCTGCAGCGCAGCGGAGCGGCAAATGATGCCGATCGGCGCGCATGCGCCACGATTCGGCCCCTAAAAAGCACAATATCGAGCATGTATTCGAAGGGCCTGTCATACCCGCGTCACCCTGCTAGAATTCGGCCTGCCGCATTGTTCCGATTGACTGATGAGATTGCTTGACGCCCTGGTCGAACAACGTATTGCCGCCGCCGCTGCGCGGGGCGAGTTCGACGATTTGCCGGGTACCGGCGCGCCGCAGGCGCTGGATGACGACCTGCTCGTACCCGAGGAGGTGCGGGTGGCCAACCGTATCCTGAAGAACGCGGGCTTCGTGCCGCCGGCCGTCGAGCAATTGCGCGCGCTGCGCAACCTGCATGACGAAGTGCAGGCGGTCAGCGACCGTGCCGCGCGGTGCCGGCTGCAGGCGAAGATCCTCGCGCTCGACATGGCGCTCGAATCGCTGCGCGGCGGCCCGATGGTGATGCCGCGCGACTACTGCCGGCGCATCGCAGAGCGCCTGTGCGAGCGCGGGCTCGACGAAGCGCCCGCTGAAGCGGGGCCGATGTGACGTCCGACGCGCTGCACGACGCAGCCCGGTCGGCAGCCGCCCCGGCGGCCGAGCCCGCCGCCGATTCTCCCGTTCCCGAAGCTGCGCCCGTATCGGCGCGCGACCTGCATTTCATGCGTCTCGCGCAGGCCGCCGCCGAAGAGGCGCGCGCAGCCGGGGAAGTGCCGGTCGGGGCGGTGCTTGTGCGTGGCGACGAAGTGATCGCGCGCGGCTTCAACCATCCGATCGGCGGGCACGACCCGTCGGCCCATGCGGAGATGGCCGCGCTGCGGATGGCCGCACAGCAACTGCAGAATTACCGGATGCCCGGCTGCGAGCTGTACGTGACGCTCGAGCCGTGCCTGATGTGCGCGGGCGCGATCATGCATGCGCGCATCGCGCGGGTCGTCTACGGCGCCGCCGATCCGAAGACGGGCGCGTGCGGCAGCGTGATCGACGCGTTCGCGAATCCGCAGCTGAACCACCATACCGAAGTGACCGGCGGCGTGCTCGCCGACGAGTGCGGCGCCGCGCTGAAGTCGTTCTTCGCCGAGCGCCGTCGCGCGCTGCGCGAAGCACGGCTGGCCCGCGACGCCGAATCCGGCGCGTCATAGGCGCGCCCGCCGCGCCCGTCGCCCGCCAAGAACCGGGCGCGCCCGGCTTCGTGAACCGGAGACGGTTCGGACCCTCTAAGCAGGTTTGACGACCCGACACCTTTCTTCGCCATGTCCTTCCAGCCCGCCGCGTCCTACACCATCCGCCTGCTTGCGCCGTCCGGCTATCCGCACGACCCCGACGCGATCAATCGCGCGCTCGAGCGCCTCAGCACCGCGCAGCACCGCATCGAGAACATCGAGGCGACGCAGCGGCGCTTCCAGCGGTTCGGCGGCACCGACGGCGAGCGGGCAGGCGACCTGAACCGTCTTGCCGATCCCGAGCGGCCGCTGCCGGACATCGCGCTCGCGGTGCGCGGCGGCTACGGCGCCGCGCGTATCCTGCACGGGCTCGACTATCGCGGGCTCGAACGCCGGCTGCGCGACCAGCCGGTCGCGCTCGTCGGCCACAGCGATTTCACGGCACTCCAGCTCGCGCTGTACGCGAAGGCGCGCATCAAGACGTTCGGCGGCCCGATGCTGTCCGCCGACTTCGGCGCGGAAACGCCGAGCGATTTCACGATGCAGCACTTCTGGCAGACGCTGACGCAGCCGAGCACGACGATCGTCGCCGACGCGCCGCAGGTGCAGAGCGTGAACGTGACGGGCACGCTGTGGGGCGGCAACCTCGCGATCCTCACGTCGCTCGTCGGCACGCCGTACATGCCCGACATCGAAGGGGGCATCCTGTTCATCGAGGACGTCAACGAGCAGCCGTTCCGGATCGAACGGATGATCTATCAATTGCACCTGTCGGGGCTGCTCGCGCGCCAGCAGGCGCTCGTGCTCGGCCAGTTCACCGGCGCGCGGCCGTTCGAGTACGACAACGGCTACGACATGCAGGCGATGATCGACCAGGTGCGTGCGGTGGTCGGGATTCCGGTCGTCACGGGGCTCCAGTTCGGCCATGTGCCCGACCTGCTGACGCTGCCGTTCGGCGCGCAGGCGCAACTGGTCGCGAATGCGCATGGCTTCCGGCTCACGCTGTCGGACTATCCGCACCTTGGCTGAGGCGGGAGCGATCGATCGAAAGGCGGGCACGTGTGAACTGACCCCGCCTTTTTCTTTATGCAAATACGCAACTAACGGTCAAGAATTTTCGTCGACACCCGCAGCGTCGGCGCGGATTTTTGCACCAGTTTTGTCAACAAAATGACCGGGAGGGTATACGACGAGAAGCGCCTCTGTCGTACTTCCGAACCTTGTCGTGCATGGATTCGACGCATCGTGCACCGAACGAGGTCACACCGATGCACGCCAATTGTGCGCAATGCCGGAAAAGAATTGTTGACAATCTTTATGTCCGCCCTAGGATGAGGATCATCACACGATGCCGATCATGAACGAGCCCGAATCCCACCCGTCCGGCGCAGCCAGCCCCGAAGCGATCGCCGAGCGGATCCGCACGGCGATCCTCGAGCATCGGCTCGCGCCCGGCGCGAAGCTGACGGAGGCGCAGCTCTGCGACGTGTTCAACGTGAAGCGGGGGACGATCCGCCAGGCGCTCGCGCAGCTCGCGACCGACAAGCTGGTCGATCTCGAGCCGAACCGTGGGGCGTTCGTCGCGAGCCCGACGCTGCAGGACGTGCACGAGGTGTTCGAGATGCGCCGGATCATCGAGCTCGCCGTGGTCGAGCGGCTCGCGACCGGGCCCGGCGCGAAGCGGCTGAAAGGGGTCGCCGCGCTGATCGACAAGGAACGCAAGGCGTTCGAGCGGCACGACTTCGCGGCCTGGATCCGCCTGTCGGGCGAATTCCATACGGCGCTTGCCACGCTGATGGGCAATGCGACGCTCAGCGAGTGCCTCGACGGGCTGGTCGCACGCTCGACGCTGATGTCGGCGCTGTACGAATCGCACGGGCGCAGCCCGTGCTCGTGCGACGACCACGACGAGATCCTCGCCGCGCTGGAGGCGGGCGATCCGAAGCGGGCGGTGACGCTGATGGCGCACCACCTGCAGCATGTCGAACTGAAGATGCTGGACCGGCCCGCACAAGGGCAGGTCGATTTGCGCGAAGTGTTCGGCGGCGCCTGAGCGGCGACGCGAACCCGGCCGCGCGCCACAGAACGAGCGAAATGCAGGCCCGCGGTGTTTGCCGCGGGCCGCTGGTCCGACTCCGGGCGTCGACCCGGAGCGATATCGATGACGGTGGAGCGGCCATGCGGCCGCGTCAAGGAGAAGTCATGGCTCAGTTCAGTGTGGCGCACGACAGCGCTTATCCGGCGGAAGAAGGCGGCGAGGGCGGCGACCCGACACTGCCGAATGGTTACAGCGAACGTCTGTACAACGAAGATTTGGCACCCCTTAAAAATCAGACATGGGGTTCATACAATATCTTCGCGTTCTGGATGTCGGACGTGCACAGCGTCGGCGGCTACGTGTTCGCGGGCAGCCTGTTCGCGCTCGGGTTGACGAGCTGGCAGGTGCTGATCGCGCTGATTGTCGGGATCGGCATCGTGAACCTGCTGTGCAACCTGATCGCGCGGCCGAGCCAGCAGATCGGCGTGCCGTACCCGGTCGCGTGCCGCGCGACGTTCGGCGTGCTCGGCGCGAACGTGCCGGCCGTGATCCGCGGGCTGATCGCGATCGCGTGGTACGGCATCCAGACCTATCTCGCGTCGAGCGCGCTCGTGATCGTCGTGCTGAAATTCTTCCCGCAATGGCTGCCTTACGCGGATGTGCATCGCTATGGCTTCCTCGGGCTGTCGGCGGTCGGCTGGGCGGGCTTCATGCTGCTGTGGGTGCTCCAGGCGTTCGTGTTCTGGAACGGGATGGAGACGATCAAGAAGTTCATCGACTTCGCGGGGCCGGCCGTCTACGTCGTGATGTTCATCCTCGCCGGCTACATGGTGTGGCGCGCGGGCTGGCGCAACATCGGCATCAACCTCGGCGGCGTCAAGTATCACGGGGCGGAAGTGATTCCGGTGATGATCACGGCCGTGTCGCTCGTCGTGTCGTACTTCTCCGGGCCGATGCTGAACTTCGGCGATTTTTCGCGCTACTGCCGCTCGTTCGGCGAAGTGAAGCGCGGCAATTTCTGGGGGCTGCCCGTCAACTTCCTCGCGTTCTCGCTCGTCACGGTGATCACGACGGCCGCGACGCTGCCGGTGTTCGGCGAACTCATCACCGATCCCGTCGAGACGGTCGGCCGCATCGACCATCCGACCGCGGTGATCCTCGGCGCGCTGACGTTCACGATCGCGACGATCGGCATCAACATCGTCGCGAACTTCGTGTCGCCCGCGTTCGACTTCTCGAACGTCGCGCCGCGGCTGATCAGCTGGCGCGCGGGCGGGATGCTCGCGGCCGTCGCGTCGATCTTCATCACGCCGTGGAACCTGTTCAACAACCCGGCCGTGATCCACTACACGCTCGACATACTCGGCGCGTTCATCGGTCCGCTGTACGGCGTGCTGATCGCGGACTTCTACCTCGTCAAGCGCGGCCGGCTCGTGCGCGACGACCTGTACACGATGTCGGAAAGCGGCACGTACTGGTACACGGGCGGCGTGAATCGCCGTGCGCTCGCCGCGCTCCTGCCGGCCGCGGTGATCGCGATCGTGTGCGTGATGGTGCCGGGCTGGCAGGGCGTCGCGAACTTCTCGTGGTTTATCGGCGCGGGGCTCGGCTTCGTGTTCTACCGGCTGCTCGTGAGCGCGAAGGCCTGAGGAGCGTGCGATGAAGATCCGACTGATCAATCCGAATACGACCCGGCGGATGACCGACGCGATGGGCCGCTGCGCGCGCGAGGTCGCGGCCGCCGGCACGGAGATCGTGGCGGTGAGCCCGCCGATGGGGCCGCCGTCGATCGAAGGGTATTACGACGAGGCGCTCGCGACACCGGGGCTGCTGGCCGAGATCGCGCAGGGCGAGCGCGACGGCTGCGACGCGTACGTGATCGCGTGCTTCGGCGATCCGGGCCTCTACGCAGCGCGCGAGCTCGCGCGCGGGCCGGTGATCGGCATCGCCGAGGCCGCGATGCATGCGGCGAGCGTGCTCGCGCCGGGCTTCTCGGTCGTCACGACGCTCGCGCGCACCTGCGGGATGGCGTGGCACCTCGCGGAGCGCTACGGGATGAAACGGTTCTGCCGCAACGTGCGCGCGACCGACGTCGCCGTGCTCGAGCTCGACCGGCCGGGCTCGGCCGCGCGCCGGATCATCGTCGACGAATGCCGGCGCGCGCTCGACGAGGACGGCGCCGACGCGATCGTGCTCGGCTGCGCCGGGATGGCCGAGTTCGCGCACGAGATCGAGCAGCAGATCGGCGCGCCGGTGGTCGAGGGCGTCACGGCGGCCGTCAAGTGGGCCGAGGCGCTCGTTGCGCTGCGCCTCGCGACCGCGAAGCGCGGCGATTACGCGCGGCCGCTGCCGAAGCGCTACGACGGCGCGTTCGCCCGCTTCAGCCCGCCGGACGGGGATCAGGCGGAACCGGTGCCGAATTTGCCGCAACCGCACATACACACCGTCTGACACGCACTATCTGCGCCGCTGTATGGGCGCGTATGGGCGTTTTCGCTACACTGGGCCGTCATCGCATCGGCTTGCGCAGCCGGCCTCCGGCCCCGCGCGGTCGATGCGAACCCATTATTTCAGCGAGCCTTCGCCGCACTTCGAACCATGTCACTCGATCCCAACTATCCTCGCGACCTGATCGGCTACGGCCGCCATCCCGTTCAGGCGAACTGGCCGGGGCGCGCCCGCGTCGCCGTGCAATTCGTGCTGAACTACGAGGAGGGCGGCGAGAACTGCGTGCTGCACGGCGATCCGGGCTCCGAGCAGTTCCTGTCCGAAATCGTCGGCGCGGCCGCGTATCCCGATCGCCACATGAGCATGGAGTCGATCTACGAATACGGGTCGCGGGCCGGCGTATGGCGGATCCTGCGCGAATTCGAGAAGCGTGGGATGCCGCTGACGGTATTCGGCGTCGGGATGGCGATCGAGCGCCACCCGGAGCTCGCGCGCGCGTTCGTCGAGCTGGGCCATGAAATCGCGTGCCACGGCTGGCGCTGGATCCACTACCAGAGCATGACGCCGGAGCTCGAGGCCGAGCACATGCGCCTCGGGATGGAAGCGATCGAGCGCGTGACGGGCGAGCGTCCGCTCGGCTGGTATACCGGCCGCGACAGCCCCAATACGCACCGCCTGGTCGCGGAATACGGCGGCTTCCTGTACGACTCCGACAACTACGGCGACGACCTGCCGTTCTGGATGGACGTCGAAGTGTCGGGCGGCAAGAAGTCGCCGCAGCTGATCGTGCCGTACACGCTCGACACGAACGACATGCGCTTCGCGACGCCGCAGGGCTTCAATACCGGCGATCACTTCTTCGATTACCTGCGCGACGCGTTCGACGTGCTGTACGCGGAGGGCGACGAGGCGCCGAAGATGCTGTCGATCGGCATGCACTGCCGGCTGCTCGGCCGGCCGGGCCGGTTCCGCGGGCTGCAGCGTTTCCTCGATCACATCGAGAAGCACGATCGCGTATGGGTGACGCGCCGTGTCGATATCGCGCGTCACTGGCGTGAACATCATCCGTATCAGCCCAATCATCGAGACGAAGGGAAAGCATGAAGGCGATGCGCTACACGTTGGATCAACTGAACACGATGGCGCCGAGCGCATTTGTCGCGGCGCTGTCGGGGATCTTCGAACATTCGCCGTGGGTGGCCGAAGTCGCGGCGGGCGAGCGGCCGTTCGCGAGCATCGACGCGCTGCACAAGACGATGGCGGGCGCCGTGGAAACGGGCGGCGAAGTGCGCCAGCTCGCGCTGATCAACGCTCACCCGGAGCTGGCCGGCAAGGCCGCCGTGCGCGGCGAACTGACGGCCGAGTCGACGCGCGAGCAGAGCGGCGCGGGCCTCGACCAGTGCACGCAGGAAGAGTTCGACAAGCTGCTGACGCTGAACCGCACGTATCGCGAGAAATTCGGCTTCCCGTTCATCCTCGCGGTGCGCGGCTACGACCGGCACGGCATCATCGCGAACTTCGAGTCGCGCGTGAATCATTCGCGCACCGAGGAACTGCGGGCGAGCCTCGACCAGATCTACCGGATCGCGCGCTTTCGCCTCGACGACCTGATCGACGCCTGACACCGCATACGGCCTGCTGTGTCGCAGCGGCCTGATCGCATCACTGAAACAAGGAAACTTCATGGCTGTTCCGCTTCTCGATCCCAACGCTCCCGACTTCACGCGGCGCTACGTGAATCTTGCCGACCCGCGTCTCGGTGCGCAGGCGCTCGAAGCCAGCGACGATTTCTTCGCGCCGAAGGACCGGATGCTGAACCCCGAGCCGGCCGTCTTCATCCCCGGCAAGTACGACGACCACGGCAAGTGGATGGACGGCTGGGAGACGCGCCGCAAGCGCACGACGGGCTACGACTGGTGCATCGTCAAGCTCGCGCGCCCGGGCGTGATCAAGGGCTTCGACATCGACACGAGCCACTTCACCGGCAACTTCCCGCCGGCCGCGTCGATCGAGGCCGCGTTCGTGGCCGACGGCGCGCCGACGCAGGCGACCGAGTGGGTCGAGATCGTGCCGTCGACGACGCTGCAGGGCAACAGCCATCACTACGTCGAAGCGGGCGACGCGCGTGCGTTCACGCACCTGCGCGTGAACATCTACCCGGATGGCGGCATTGCACGCCTGCGCGTGTACGGCCAGCCGCAGCTCGACTGGGCCGGCGCGAGCGCGACCGAGCAGTTCGATCTCGCGGCGATGGAAAACGGCGGTTACGTGGTGGCCGCGAACAACCAGCACTTCGGCGTCGCGTCGAACCTGCTGCTGCCGGGCCGCGGCGTGAACATGGGTGACGGCTGGGAAACCCGCCGCCGCCGCGAACCGGGCAACGACTGGGCGATCATCGCGCTTGCGCAGCCGGGCGTGATCCGCAAGATCGAAGTCGATACCGCGTTCTTCAAGGGCAACTATCCGGACCGCTGCTCGATCCAGGCCGCGTACGTGTCGGGTGGCACGGACAGCTCGCTGATCACGCAGTCGATGTTCTGGCCGGTGCTGCTCGGCGAGCAGAAGCTGCAGATGGACAAGCAGCACTACTTCGAACATGACATCGCGTCGCTCGGCCCCGTCACGCACGTGCGACTGAACATCATTCCGGACGGCGGCGTGTCGCGCCTGCGTCTGTGGGGGACGCTCGACAAATGAAGACGCTTGCCATCGAACCGCTGACCCGGGAAGCGTTCGCGCCGTTCGGCGACGTGATCGAAACGGAAGGGGCGAAGCAGATCCCGATCAACCTCGGCACCACGATCCGCTTTCACGATCTCGCGAAGGTCGACGTGACCGATGAAGACGGCCGCACGCTCGTCAACCTGTTCCGCGGCCAGCCGCGCACGCTGCCGTTCGAAGTGAAGATGCTGGAGCGGCACCCGCTCGGCAGCCAGGCCTTCGTGCCGCTGAACGACCAGCCGTATCTCGTCGTCGTGGCGCCCGCCGGCGATCTCGATCCGGCGAAGATCCGCGCGTTCGTGACGAGCGGGTGGCAGGGCGTCAACTACGCGAAGGGCGTGTGGCATCACCCGCTGATCGCGCTCGGCGGCGTCAGCGACTTCATCGTCATCGATCGCGGCGGCGACGGCCTGAACCTGAACGAGCAGGACCTGCAGGAATCGCTGTGGCTCACCGACGACGCGCTGCACGCGCTGACCGCCTGAGTCACTGGCGTTTCCGCCATCGCTTGTCGAAACCCGCGCATCGTGCGCGGGTTTTTTTATGTGCCGCCGGTTCCGCGCGGTTCAGGTCGCCGCGGTTTTGCGCGTGTCGCGCGAGCCGCCGGTGCCGCGACGCCGGTTCGCGACCGGCGCATGCTGCGCCATCAGCTCGGCGACCCAGTCGATGAAGACGCGCAGCTTTGCGCTGACGTGCCGGTTTGGCGGGAACGCGACGTACATCGGCATCGGTTCGAGCTGCCATCGCTCGAACAGCGGCACCAGTTCGCCACGGGCGCGATGCGCGCCGGCCATGTAGTCGGGCAGCCACAGAATGCCGAGCCCGGCGAGGCCGGCCTCGAGGTACGCATTGCCGTCGTCGACCGCGAGCACGTAGCGTCCGCGCACGGTGATCTGCTCGCCGTCGCATGCCATCGCAAACGGCAGCGCCTTGCCGGTACGCGCCCACAGAAAACCGACGATCCGGTGATGCGAGTCCTCCAGTTCGTCCGGCTGAGTCGGCGTGCCGGCGCGCGCGAGATAGGCCGGCGACGCGTACACGCCGAGCCGCAGATCGCCGACGTGGCGCGCGACCAGCGCGCGGTCGGTCGGTTCGCCGCCGCGCACGACGCAGTCGACGTTTTCGCCGATCACGTCCACCACGCGGTCGCTCACACCCATGTCGAGCTGGATGTCCGGATAGCGTGCATGGAACGCGGGCAGCGCGGGGATCAGGATCAGGCGCGCGAACGGGCTCGGCACGTCCACGCGCAGCCGCCCGCGGGGCGACGCGGACGCTGCGGACAGGCTCGTTTCGGCATCGTCCATGTCGGCCAGCAGCCGCACGACGCGGTCGTAGTACGCGGCGCCGTCCGCAGTGACGACGACCTTGCGCGTCGTGCGGTTGAACAGCTTCACGCGCAGCCGCGCTTCGAGCTGCTGCACGAGTTGCGTGACGGTGGTGCGGCTCATGTGCAGCGTGTCGGCTGCCTTCGTGAAGCTGCCGGCTTCCACCACGCGGGCGAACGCCTGCATTGCGTCGAATCGATCCATCGGGTCAGGGCTCCGCGTCGGTCGGAATTGTTTGGGACGTGCAAACAGTGTTGGACAGGGTTGCCGGTTTATCCGCCGTGCAACGGATCTTAAAGTGCCTTCATCGTTGATGCCGGGGCGATTTCGCCCCACAAACCGAAGGAGGTATGGGATGGTAAAGCGTAGCGTGGTTTTTCCGCCGGGTCGCCAGGCACTGTACGACCGCAACCGCTATTCGCCGGCGCTGCGCTCGAACGGCTTCCTGTTCGTGTCCGGGCAGGTCGGCAGCCGCGAGGACGGCTCGCCCGAGCCGGAACTGGGCGTGCAGGTCCGCCGCGCGTTCGACAACCTGAATGCGGTGCTGCGCGCGGCGGGCTGCACGTTCGACGACGTCGTCGACGTGACGGTGTTTCTCGTCGACCCCGAAGCGACGTTCGAGCGGATCTGGGAGATCGTCCCTGAATACTGGGGCGACGCGCCGTATCCGACGCTGACTGCCGTCGGCGTGACCTGGCTGTATGGGTTCCAGTTCGAGATCAAGGCGATCGCGCGGCTGGCGGAGACGGTCGACGGGTGAGCGGGGCGGCGCGCATCACGGCGCGATGCTTCGCGCGTAGCGTTGGCGTCGGCGCGTGCTATCGTGCCCGCATCTCCACCGCACGATGCCCGACTCCGGGCGGGTTCCTCCGATGAGCCAACCTGAAAACGACCTCGCGATCCTGCTGCGCACGATGCAGCCCGAACTGCATCCGGGGGCATTCGCATTCGTATCGCTGCCGCTCGATGCAGACGTATCGTTATCCGAAGCGATCGCGACGTTTCGTGAAGCGGAAGGACTGACGGTCGTCGTCGACGAGGAGACGGCCGCGCGTCGCGGCTGGCCCGTGCTGTTCCGTGCCGCGTGGATCACGCTGACCGTGCATTCCGACCTCGCGGCCGTCGGCCTTACGGCGGCGTTCGCGCGGGCGCTCGGCGCGGCCGGCATCAGCTGCAACGTGATGGCGGCCGCATGTCACGATCACATCTTCGTGCCGTTCGACGACGGCCCGCGTGCGCTCGATGCGCTCGTCGCACTCCAGCGCGACGCGATGCGCGGCTGAAGCACGAAGGGCATCCGAAACACGCAAAAGAACGGGCCCGTCACCGGGCCCGCGAACGGAGAGGAGTGCGCCGGAAAACGACCCCGGGCGCACGGCGGCTTACTTGTTCGCGCCACCCTCGAACCAGGCGGCGAGCTTCGTCCGCTCGTCGTCGGTCATGTGCGTGACGTTGCCGATCGGCATCGCCTTCAGGCGCACGGCCTGCTCGTAGATACGCTGCGCGTTCTTCGACACTTCATCCGGCGTGTCGAACATCACGCCCGCGGGGGCGCTGCCCATCAGCGTCGGCTTCGACGAGTGGCACTCGACGCAGCGTTGCTGCAGGATCGGCATGATGTCGTTGATCACGACCTTCGGCGCGTTCGCGGCCTGCGCTTCCGGCGCGACCGGCTTCGGCGTCGTCCAGACCAGTGCGCCTGCCAGCAGTGCGACGCCGCCGATCGGCAGGTACCACAGCTGCTTGCCGCGGTGGCGCATCACGAAGAACTGGCGGATCAGCGCGCCGGCCAGCATGATCAGCACGAGCACGACCCAGTTGAACTTGTTCGTGTACGTCATCGCATAGTGGTTCGACAGCATCGCGAACACGACCGGCAGCGTGAAGTACGTGTTGTGCACCGAGCGCTGCTTGCCGCGCTTGCCGTAGATCGGGTTCGGCTCTTCACCCTTGAGCATCTTGTCGACCATCTTGCGCTGGCCGGGGATGATCACGAAGAACACGTTCGCCGACATGATCGTCGCGAGCATTGCGCCGACGATCAGGTACGCGGCACGACCCGCGAAGATGTGGCACGCGAGGTACGCGGCGGCGACCACGTAGAGGCCGACGCAGATGCCGAGCACACGGTCGTTGGTGCCGAGGATGCGGCACAGCGAGTCGTAGACGATCCAGCCTGCCGCGAGGAAGCCGAGTGCGGAGGCGACGGCGACCACCGGGCCCATGTCGAGCACGCTCTTGTCGATCAGGTACGTGTTCGGCGCGAGCAGGTACAGCACGAAGAACAGCGAGAAGCCCGACAGCCAGGTCGTGTACGACGGCCACTTCGACCAGTGCAGGTCATCCGGCATTTCCGGCGGAGCGACCGTGTACTTCTGCATGTTGTAGAAGCCGCCGCCGTGGACGTGCCACAGCTCGCCGAACACACCGCGCTTGCGCTGGTTCGGGTCCGTCGGCGGTTTCAGGCTGTTGTCGAGCGCGACGAAATAGAACGACTCGCCGATCCACGCGATGGCGACGATGACGTGCAGCCATCGCAGCGCGAGGTTCAGCCAGTCGGTGATGAAGCCTTCCATGAAACTCCTCCAGACTCAGATTTTGTCTTGATGCGGGCGCCGATGCGTATGTCAGCTGCCGCGATAGGTGCTGTACGACCACGGCGACACGAGCAGCGGCACGTGGTAGTGCGAGCCGGTGTCGGCGATGCCGAAGCGGAGCACGACGCGGTCGACGAAACGGGGTTCGGGCACCTTCACGCCGTGCGACGCGAAGTAGTCGCCGGCATGGAACACGAGTTCGTATTCGCCGGCGGCAAGCGCGGCGCCTTCGAGCAGGGGTTCGTCGCAGCGGCCGTCGCTATTGGTCAGCACGGTCTTGATCGCGCGGCGCGATTCGCCGTCCAGCGCGTAGAGGTCCACCTTGATGGCAGCGCCGGGACGGCCGTGCGCCGTATCGAGTACGTGGGTAGTGAGCTTTCCCATTCGCAATTGTCCTTGTGTGAATGCGAGGTTCGGCGGCGACCCGATCCATTGACTGTGCGGCGGATCGAGGCTCCACGTCACGTGGCTACATACCCGTCGGCGAGATTGAAGCGAGCGCCGTGCAGGCATTGTAAAAAGGTTCCCCGCGCAAATACGGGCGCGATATCAAAGATAATGCGCCGCGCATGAGCGGCTGTCGACGGCCCGCCGGATACGGCTTGCGGCAGGCGTGTCGGGCACTCGGCAAGGCGTTGCGCGGGTACCATATCGAATCTGTGAAGCGCGGTATTCCGGATCGCGCATTGTGTGCGGCGCGCGCTTGGGCGATCCTCCCGCCGTGCGCGTCGGCCGATGGCCCGCGCGTACCCCGAAGACGGCGAGCACGCCGGGTAACCGGGCCAGGGCGTTCGAACGGACGCTGGCACCGGAGCGTGCCGCGATTCAGCGTTCGAACGGCTGTGTGACCGTCCCCAGGATCCGCCCCTGGGGCAGACCGACGCGGAGAACGCATGAACCTCGAGCAGCACGCTGGCGCACGCGCGCCGAACCCTTCCTCATCCCGCCCGAAAACCCTGCTGGTCAAGCACGCCGACGTGCTCGTGACCATGGACGACACGCGCCGCGAGCTGCGCGACGCGGGGCTCTACATCGAAGACAACCGGATCGTCGCGGTCGGCCCGACCGCTGGACTGCCCGATACGGCCGACGAGGTGCTCGACCTGCGCGGCCACCTCGTGATCCCGGGGCTCGTGAACACGCACCACCACATGTACCAGAGCCTCACGCGCGCGGTGCCGGCCGCGCAGAACGCCGAACTGTTCGGCTGGCTCACGAACCTGTACCGGATCTGGGCGCACCTGACGCCCGAGATGATCGAGGTGTCGACGCTCACCGCGATGGCCGAGCTGCTGCAGTCGGGCTGCACGACGTCGAGCGACCACCTGTACATCTACCCGAACGGCAGCCGCCTCGACGACAGCATCGGCGCCGCGCAGCGGATCGGCATGCGGTTTCACGCGAGCCGCGGTGCGATGAGCGTCGGCCAGCGCGACGGCGGGCTGCCGCCCGATTCGGTCGTCGAGCGCGAGCCCGACATCCTGCGCGACACGCAGCGCCTGATCGAGACCTATCACGACGAAGGGCGCTACGCGATGCTGCGCGTGGTCGTCGCGCCATGCTCGCCGTTCTCGGTGAGCCGCGAGCTGATGCGCGACGCGGCCGTGCTCGCGCGCGAATACGGCGTGTCGCTGCACACGCACCTCGCGGAGAACGTCAACGACATCGCGTACAGCCGCGAGAAGTTCGGGATGACGCCGGCCGAATATGCGGAAGATCTCGGCTGGGTCGGCCACGACGTGTGGCATGCGCACTGCGTGCAGCTCGACGATGCGGGCATCGGCCTGTTCGCGCGCACCGGCACGGGTGTCGCGCACTGTCCGTGCTCGAACATGCGGCTCGCGTCGGGTATCGCGCCGGTGAAGAAGATGCGTCTCGCGGGCGTGCCGGTCGGTCTCGGCGTCGACGGCTCGGCATCGAACGACGGCGCGCAGATGGTCGTGGAAGTGCGGCAGGCGCTGCTGCTGCAACGGGTCGGTTTCGGGCCCGATGCGATGACCGCGCGCGAAGCGCTCGAGATCGCGACGCTCGGCGGGGCGAAGGTGCTGAACCGCGACGATATCGGCGCGCTGAAGCCCGGCATGGCCGCGGACTTCGCTGCGTTCGACCTGCGCCAGCCGCTGTTCGCGGGCGCGCTGCACGATCCGGTCGCGGCGCTCGTGTTCTGCGCGCCGTCGCAGACCGCGTACACGGTGGTGAACGGGAAGGTGGTGGTGCGGGAAGGGCGGCTGGCGACGCTCGACCTGCCGCCCGTCATCGCGCGTCATAACGCGCTGGCGCAGGCACTCGTGGAGGCGTCGCGCTGACGCGTCGGCGTGAAGGTCGCGCTCGCGCGCTGCGGATCGGGCGCGCGGCGGCGGCCGTGGCCGCCACACGCACGCATTGCGCCGGGCCACGCGGCAGCGGCATGGCCGGCGCCCGCGTCGTGCGCGATTACGTCTCGATCAGCGTGCGGGTGGCTTCGGCGACGAGGCTGCGCAGCCAGCGCACTTCGTCGGAGTAGTGGCAGCGCTCGTGCCACAGCTGGTAGTACTGCATCGGCGGGAAGTCGAGCGGCGCCGGCACGACCGACAGCGGCAGGAACTTCGCGTAGTGATCGGCGAACAGGCGCGTCGTCGTGAAGATCAGGTCGGACTTCACGAGCACGTAAGGCGCGAGATTGAAGTACGGCAGCGTGACGACCACGTGGCGCTTGAGCCGTTCGCGCGCGAGATGCACGTCGATCGCGCCGCGCTGGCCGACCGAGTAAGGCGTCGGCGCGAGATGCGGTGCGTTCAGGTACTGGTCGAGCGTGAGCCCGCCGCGCTTCGCGAACGGGTGCGTGTTGCTCATCAGGCAGACGATTTCGTCGACGAACAGGTTCGACAGGTGCAGCTGCTCGGGCGGTTCGGGCCAGTTGCCGACGACGATGTCGAGCTTGCCGTCCTCCAGCGCGAGCTCGTAGTCGAACGCGGGACCGAGCGAATGGAATTCGAGCGTCGCGTTCGGCGCGGCCAGGCGGAAGCGCTCGACGACGGTCGGCACGAACAGCACGTTCAGGTAGTCGGGGCAGCCGATCCGGTAGCAGCGGATCGACGTGGCCGGGTCGAAGTTGTGCTGCTGGAACTTGATGCGCTCGATTTCACGCAGCGCGTTCTGCACGGGCTCGAGCAGACGCAGCCCATATTCGGTCGGCACCATGCCGGACTTGCCGCGCACCAGCAGCGGATCGCCGGTGATGTCGCGCAGGCGCCGCAGCGCGGCGCTGATCGCCGGTTGCGACTGGTTCAGTTTGACGGCCGCGCGCGTGACGCTGCGCTCCATCAACAAGGTGTGCAAGACGCGCAAGAGGTACGTGTCGATCGCCTCGCGTTGCTGACTCATGATATCTCCAGGTTATATGTCCGGGCTGATCGAGGGGGTATGGGGGTATATCGTTTTTAATATGAAGCCGGGCCAGCGTCAAGAGATGGATACCCGCAGGCACCCGCCGGCCGGGCCGCGACAAGGGGCCCGGCCGGGGGCGATGTGAAGCGCGCGGCGCCGCGCGGATGCGCGACGAGCGGATCCGGATCGCGGCGCGGCGGGTGATGCGATGTGCGCGTCAGTCGTCGATGCGCATGCCGACCTTCAGCGTGACCTGCCAGTGAACGACCTGGTCGCCTTCGATGTGACCGCGCGTTTCGGTCACCTGGAACCAGTGCAGGTTGTGCAGCGTCTTGCCGGCTTTCGAGATCGCGTTGCGGATGGCGTCGTCGCTCGATTGCTGTGACGAACCGGTCAGCTCGATCATCTTGTACACGTGGTCGCTCATGATGCGCTCCCTGGGATATCGGTATGGATTGCCGGTGCAAGCCGTGGTCCCGAAGCGGCGCCGCGCGTGTCCGGCTTCTTGAGTGATAGGTATGATGGGCGGCAAGTTCAACCCATATCGGAGACGAGGAACATCGTGGAAGTCGGATTTTGCGGACCGGGATTGATGGGCGCGCCGATGATTCGGCATTTGCTGGCGGCCGGGCATCGCGTCAGCGTGTGGAATCGCTCGCGCGACAAGGCCGAGGCACTCGTGAAGGACGGCGCGCAGGTGGTCGCCACGCCGCGCGAACTCGCGGAGCGCGTCGATACGGTATTCGTGTGCGTGCTCGACGGCCGTGCGGTGGGCGACGTCGCATACGGCGCGCACGGGCTGCTCTCCGGCGACGCCGCTGCGCGTCGCCTGCAGCGCATCGTCGATCATTCGAGCATCCCGCCTGCCGCGACGCGTGATTACGCGGCGCGCGCGGCTGCGCTCGGCGTCGGCTGGATCGATGCGCCCGTATCGGGCGGCGTGCCCGGCGCGCAGGCCGGCACGCTCGCGGTGATGGCCGGCGGCCGCGCGGCGGATCTCGACGCGGTGCGGCCGCTGATCGACACGTACGCGTCGCGCATCACGCATATGGGCGACGCGGGCGCGGGGCAGACGGCGAAGCTGTGCAACCAGGCGATCGTCACCGCGACGGTGACCGCGATCGCCGAGGCGGTTGGGCTCGCGCAGGCGAGCGGTATCGATGCCGCTCGCCTGGCCGAAGCGCTGGCCGGCGGCTGGGCCGATTCGGTATTGCTGCAGACGTTCGTGCCACGCATGACGTCGGGCGGCCATCCGCCGATCGGCGCACTCAGCACGTTCCAGAAGGACGTCGATGCGATCGCCGACGCGGCGCGCGACACGGGCGCGGTGATGCCCGTGTCGGCCACCGTGCAGCAGGTGCTGCGGCTCGGCGCCGCGCAAGGGCTCGCCGGCGCCGATTTCGCCGCGTTCATCGACATCGTGCGGCCCGGCAACGGGCGTCAGCCGGCATCGTGACGGGCAAGCGGGGCGCGTGAATGGCAGATGGGCCGCCCGGAGGCGGCCCATCGAATGGCAGGCTGATCAGCCGAGGGAGCGTGGTGTCGTGTCGCCGGCGTTCTGGCGGCCGAGCCCGCCGCGCAGGCTCGCTTTCGTGCCTGCACCAAACTCGGGCAGGATGCGCGCACGCGCACGGCTGGCGAACACGAGGAAGCCGAAGCCGTTTGCTTCGTACCAATAACCGCCGTTCTCGAGGCCGTCCAGCGGCTGCTCGAGCGCGTTGGCGATCGATTCGATGCAACGCTTGCGCAGCTCGGCGATGGCCGGATAGGGCGGCTGGGCGCCGCGCACGCTGCACAGGAGCACGTCGAGACCGGGCAGCACATGTGCGTACAGGACAGGTTCGTCCTGCGCACGGGCGCGTGCAATCTTGGTGTCGAGCTGGGCAAACGGTTTCGAGTGGCGCAATACCGCGAGGAATGACTCCTGGCCATCCTGCTGGGCACGCCGACGTTTTTTCGGGAAGGACATAAACACTCGCCTCAAAAACAATTGCAAGAAATGCGGCACTTTCATGCGACCCACTCCCGGCTATGTACGCCGCATGTCGATCCTTTATAGCACACGAAAATGCTGCCTTCGTGCAGTACGACGATCAATGTCTCCCGTCGACCTGCTCGCCATGATCGACACAGCCAGCGTCTTGGCGCCCGTACTGTCGTTTAGTCTCCATCATAGACCTGCTTTCCGCGCGCGTGCATTCGCCGGTCACAAAAAAATGAGACACGCCGCATGCGGCGGTGCATCGCGCGCAATAAAAAGGCCCGCACGGGGCGGGCCTGGCACGCGGGGCGCTCGATGCTCAGCGCTGCTTCAGCGAATCGCGGATCTCGCGCAGCAGCACGGTGTCTTCCGGCGTCGCGGCCGGCGCGGCTTCTTCCGGCTTGCGCAGCTTGTTGATGAATTTCACCATCAGGAAAATGATGAACGCCAGGATGACGAAATTGATCGCGACGGTGATGAACGAGCCGTAGCCGAACGCGGCGACACCCGCGGCCTGCAGGTCCTTGAACGAATCGGGATTACCCTTGAACGTCGGGGGGATGGTGCCGAGCAGAACGAACTTGTTCGAGAAATCCAGACCGCCCGTCAGCACGCCGATGACCGGCATGATGAGGTCTTTCACGACCGAGTCGACGATCTTCGAGAACGCGCCGCCGATGATCACGCCGACGGCGAGATCCATGACGTTGCCCTTGACGGCGAACTCCTTGAATTCCTTGATGATGCTCATGAGCGGCTTTCTCCTGGTTGGGGCGAGGGGAGGCGTGCCGCGACGCGCAGGGGTACAGAGCGTCGAATGAGGGTCGGTGGCACGCCGATGGCCGCATGATAGCGAACGCTCCCCATTGCCGGTAGCCCATCTTGAAATGATTGACAAATCCGCGCGTCGGCGCGGCCGGCATGCAGGGAAGCGTGGCGTGCGCTGCAGTGCGTCGCGGGTGCGTCGACGCGCTGCGCGGTGTCAGGTGTTGTCGTCGGTCCAGCCGTCGTCGTTGCTGCCGAGATCCATACCGCCGCCGTTGCCGTCGCTCCAGTTCGACGCATCGCCGCGGCCGAGGTCGAAGCCCGGGTCGTTCTCTTGCCGCCGGTGCTCGCCGTCGACGATCACGTCGCGTTCGACCACGCGCTCGCGGCCGCCCGACATCGCTTCGCCGAGCAGGACGCCGGTCAGCAGCCCGCCCATGCCGCCGCCGAAACCGCCGCCGCCTTGCTGGATCACCACCGGCGGTTGCTGTTGCGGGTAGGGCTGCTGCGGATACGGCTGGCCTTGCGCGCCCGTCATGCGATCGGCTTCCTGCGCATACACGGAGCCGCTGCCGTTCGCCGGTGCCGCCGGTTGCACGGCTGGATCGGGACGGCCTTCGACGCGTGCCTTCACGCTCGCATGGCGCTGCTCGAGTTCATCGACGCGATACGGCGGCACCGGATTCTTGCCGTTCGACAGCGCCTCGACGAGCGTGCGCGCATCGGTCTCGATCGCTTCGAGTTCGCCCGTGAGCGCCGCGGCGCCGGGCGCCGTCGACAGCTTCGCGTCGAGTTTCAGCGGGCGGATGTCGTTCAGCACGTCGGTGGCACGCTTGAGCTGCGTGCGGCGTTCGTCGTCGGCGCGGCTGTCGTCGGCCGTGCGCGCGCGCCGCAGCGTCCAGCGCAGCACCAGCGCGATCACCGCGACGATCAGCCCGAGGCCGATCCACATGCCGGTCGACGGGCCGTGTTTTTCGGCCGGCGCGACAGCGGGCGCGAGCGACGATTGCAGCGTGCCGGCCTGCGCGGCCGACGGCGCATTGCCGCTCACGCGCGCGGCGTCGGCGCGGATGCGCGACTCCGTCTGCGCGAAGCGCGACGCGTCGGTGAACTTCAGTTGCGGATCGAGCGACTTCGCGCGCTGCAGCTGTGCGAGTGCGTCGGATGCGCGGCCCTCGCGATCCAGCACCTGCGCGTACAGGTAGCGTGCGTGCGCGTTGTTCGGATGGGCGTCGATGACTTGCGACAGCTGCGTGTCGGCTTGCTGCCAGTTGCGTTGCGCGATCGACTGCTCGACCTGCTGCAGCGACGGGACCGCAAACGCGGCGGACGACAGCAACATCAGCGAGAGGCCGAGTGCGGCGAGAGATTTCTTCATGGTCGAACCGGGCGCAGGCGCCCGTCTCCTGACGATCGGTTCGCGCCGCACGCCCGGGGCGGGCGGCGGCGCGGTTGCCCGCAATTACCGTTACTGCGCGGGCGTGTCGAGCTGCTTCTTCAGCGCGGCGAGGCGATCCTCGACCGACGGGCCCTTGTTCAGCGCGGCGAGCTTGTCGTCGAGCGCCTTGCCGCTCGACGTATCGGCCGAATTCAGGCGTGCGTCCGAACGTGCATTCTGCAGCGCGACCTTGTCCTCGAGTTTCTGGAAGTCCTCCGACAGGTTCTTGCCGCCGATGCCGCCCAAGGCGCTTGCCGCGACGTCCTTCGCCTGCGCGATTTCCTGCTTGGCCTGCAGGATGTTCGAGCGCGCATTCAGGTCGTTGCGGCGCTGGCGCATGTCGGCGATCTGCCCCTTCAGCTTGTCGACCGACGGCTCGAGCGTCGACAGCTCGGACGCGAGTGCGTCGCGCTCGGCTTCCGCGTTCGACTGTGCGCCGAGCGCCTCGCGGGCGAGCGTTTCGTCGCCGGCCTGCAGTGCGCGCTTCGCGCCGTCCTCGTACTTCTTTACCTTGTCGTCGGCCGCATCGCGCTTGCTGCGCTGGGTCGCGACCTGTGCCTCGATCTCGATCAGCGAATTCTCGGCACGGCCGATGCTGTCGTCGAGCTCCCGCACGATCTGCCGTGCGTCGCGCGACGGATCCTGTACCGAATCGGCCGCATCGTTCAGCAGGCCTTTGATCGTGCGCGAAACAGAGTCGAAAAGCGACATGAAATCCTCCGTGGTTGAAAGGCGCCGCGCGACCGCGGCAGTGCCCGTTGCGAGCCGGTTCCGACCCGCATGAGCCGGCGGATATTACACCACCGTTTCACTTAAATACGGCTTAAACGCGCGAGTTCAAGCGGCTTGCGCATCAGGATGTCGAACCTTTCGCGATTGAAAGAAAATCGGCAGTGCGCGCCATATAGCGTGTCCATGATAGGCAGAGGATGCCGACAATACGTTCCTCAAATCACGCCATTGCGGGAATTTTTACAAAAAATCGCGAAGGCACCCGGTCGATTTCATTAAAATGCGCTGTCACGTCGCGGGAACGGATCGCCGCGCGGCGGGGTCTGTCGACGTGACAGCCGCATCACGCTGCACCTGCTCTGATTCATCCGCTTGCATTTCCGCATGCGTCCGAGGGCGCCACGACCGCCCGCCATTCCGACATGCCAATTATCAAACGACCGCCTTCTTCTTCCGACAGGAACGAACCCCACTACACGCTGCGCCGTTCGCCGTCCGGAGCCTATTACCCCGATGACGACGATCGCGACGACGACCGCCGCACCCAGCGCAGCGGCGGCGGCGGGCACCGTCGCTCGTTCGGCTCGCGCGTCGTGCTGTGGTTCGCCGGCCTGTTCGCGACGCTGGCGATCGTCGGCGCGCTGATCGTCGGCTACGCGCTGGTCGTGATGGCGCCGCAGCTGCCGTCGCTCGATGCGCTGACCAACTACCAGCCGAAGGTGCCGCTACGCGTGTTCACGGCCGATCACGTGCTGATCGGCGAGTTCGGCGAGGAGCGCCGCAGCCTCGTGCGCTTCCAGGACATTCCGGACGTGATGAAGAAGGCCGTGCTCGCGATCGAGGACTACCGCTTCTACGAACACGGCGGCGTCGACTTCGTCGGCATCCTGCGGGCGGGTGTGGCCGACCTGATGCACGGCGGCGCACGCCAGGGCGCGAGCACGATCACGATGCAGGTCGCGCGCAACTTCTTCCTGTCGAGCGAGAAGACCTACACGCGCAAGATCTACGAAATGCTGCTCGCGTACAAGATCGAGAAGGCCCTGACGAAGGACCAGATCCTCGAGCTGTACATGAACCAGATCTATCTCGGCCAGCGCTCGTACGGCTTCGCGGCCGCCGCGCGCGTGTACTTCGGGAAGGACCTGAAGGACATCACGCTCGCGGAAGCGGCGATGCTCGCCGGGCTGCCGAAGGCGCCGTCCGCGTACAACCCGGTCGTCAATCCGAAGCGCGCGAAGGTACGCCAGGAATACATCCTGAAGCGCATGCTCGAGGTCGGCTACATCACGCAGCCGCAGTACGACGAGGCCGTGAAGGAAGAGATCCACGTGCGCACGCCGGGCAACCAGTACGCGGTGCACGGCGAATATGTCGCCGAGATGGTGCGGCAGATGATGTACCAGCAGTACAAGGACGAAACCTATACGCGCGGGCTGACCGTCACGACGACGATCAACTCGTCCGACCAGGAAGCCGCATACCAGGCCGTGCGTCGTGGCATTCTCGACTACGAGCGCCGCCACGGCTATCGCGGGCCGGAAGCGTCGATCAAGCTGCCCGCGGCCGGCGACGACCGCGACGAGGCGATCGACGATGCGCTCGCCGATCACCCGGACAACGGCGACCTGCAGTCGGCCGTCGTGCTGTCGGCGTCGCCGAACGCGGTCGAGGTGCAGTTCGTCGGCGGCGCGACCACGACGATCGGCCCGGCCGGGCTGCGCTTCGTGGCGGCCGCGCTCGGCCCCCGTGCGAACGACACGCTGCGCATCAAGCCGGGCTCGGTCGTGCGCGTGCTGAGGGACGGCAAGACGGGCTGGCAGGTCGTGCAGCTGCCGCAGGTCGAAGGCGCGCTCGTCGCGATCGCGCCGCAGGATGGCGCGATCCGCTCGCTCGTCGGCGGCTTCGATTTCAACAAGAGCAAGTTCAACCACGTGACGCAGGCATGGCGGCAGCCGGGCTCGTCGTTCAAGCCGTTCATCTACTCGGCGTCGCTCGACAAGGGCATGGGGCCGGCGACGATGATCAACGACGCGCCGCTGTACTTCCCGCCGAGCGTGCCGGGCGGCACCGCGTGGGAGCCGAAGGACGACGACCAGCCCGACGGCCCGATGACGATGCGTACCGGCCTGCAGCGCTCGAAGAACCTCGTGTCGATCCGGATCCTCGCGTCGATCGGCACGCAGTATGCGCAGCAGTATGTGACGCAGCGCTTCGGCTTCGATCCCGCGAAGACGCCGCCGTACCTGCCGATGGCGCTCGGCGCGGGCCTCGTGACGCCGCTGCAGCTCGCAACCGGCTACGCGGTGTTCGCGAACGGCGGCTACAAGGTCGATCCGTACCTGATCGCCGAGGTCGACGACGCACGCGGCCAGCCGCTGCAGAAGTCGCAGCCGGTGCTCGCGGGCAGCACGGCGCCGCGCACGATCGAAGGCCGCAATGCGTACGTGATGAACAGCCTGCTGCATTCGGTCGCGACGGCCGGCACGGGCGCGGGCACCAACGCGCTGGGCCGCAGCGACCTGCAGGGCAAGACCGGTACGACGAACGACGCGAAGGACGGCTGGTTCGCCGGCTACCAGCAGTCGCTCGTCGCGGTCGCATGGATGGGCTTCGACCAGCCGAAGAGCCTCGGCAGCCGCGAATTCGGCGCGCAGCTCGCGTTGCCGATCTGGGTGAACTACATGCGCACCGCGCTGAACGGCGTGCCCGAGCAGCAGATGCCGATGCCGGACGGCCTGACCTCGATCGACGGCGAGCTGTACTATGCCGATCGCACGCCGGGCAACGGCTTCGTCGCGAACGTCGACATCAACCCGGCCGAGAACGCGATCAGCGCGAACGACGCACTCGGCTCGGCCGGTGCGGCGGGGCTTGCGCCGCCGCCCGTGACGGCTCAGGAGAAGCAGCAGATCATGGACATGTTCGAGAACAAGTAAGCGGCACGCCGCTGTTCCGGCATGCGACGGGCGCCTTCGGGCGCCCGTTTTTATATGGCATGAACAGCAGCGGCAGAAGCGGAATCAGAACGACGCGCAGGCCGGCACGAGCGTCATGCCGACCGATTGCTGATGGAACCGCTCCGTGTACGCTTGCCGGATCGCGGCGAGCCGCGCACGCGTGTCAGGCGTATCGTCGGCGACGATACGGATCACGAAGCTGTCTTCGCGGGTGACCGCGCCGCTTGCCCGGTCGCGCCACTGGCCGTGCGTGTCCCAGTAGGTGAGGCCGTCGGGGAACCTCGGCGTGACCGTGTCGGCGAGGAACGCCGCGCGTTCCGCATCGGTGACGGGGCCGCGCTCGGCGATGTCGCGCCCGAACAGCAGGTCGGCCTGCAGCATGGGGTGCTCGCCGGGCTGCGTGCAGGCCGACGGTGCGCCGACGACGGGCGAGGGCGGTGCCGCGCAACCGGCGAGCAGCGCGATCGCGATGGCGCCGATCACGGGCGCTGCGCGGCGCCTCCAGGTCGCGGCGCATAGGCGTGGCGGCCGCATCTGCCCATTTCGTGACGATCGACCTTCGCGCGTGCAAAACGCTGCGCGCTCAACTACTTGCATGCTTGTGCGGCGGGTTATCAACAGGGCTGTCAACATAATCTGGGGATAACCCTAGGTTTGTCCACGTGTGCCCGATGCGGGGTCAGGGCTGCAATTTCGCGTGCGCGAGATGCATGCCGAGCGTGCCGGGGTCGGTATTGGTGCCAGACAGCAGCACGCCGACGCGCTTGCCCTGCAGCGTCTCGCGCAGCGGGCCGAGCAGCGCGGCGAGGGCGGCCGCACACGCCGGTTCGACCGACAGTTTCAGTTGCGAGAACAGGAACAGCATCGCCGCGCGCAGCGCGTCATCGGACACGGTGACGATGCGGTCGACGTGGCGCCGGCACAGCTGGTAGCTGTATTCCTCGGTATGCGGCGCCATCAGCGAATCGGCGATCGTCTGCATCGCGCTCATCTTGATCGTGTGATTCGCCGCGAAGCTGCGGCTCATCGCGTCGGCGCCTTCCGGCTCGACGCCATACACGTGCACGCGCGGATTCGCGAGCCGCAGTGCGGTCGCCATCCCGGCCGCGAGCCCGCCGCCGCCGATCGGCACGATCACCGCGTCGAGGTCGGGGGTCTGCGTCGCCCATTCGTAGCCGAGCGTCGCCGTGCCGAGGATCGTGTGATAGCCGTTGAACGGATGAATGAAGAAACGGCCTTCCTCGGCCTCGATCCGCCGGACCATATCGAACGCCTGCGATGCACTGCCGGCCAGCACGACTTCCGCGCGGTACTGCTTGCACTGCGCGATGCGCGCCGGGCTCGCGGTATGGAACATCACGACCTTTGCGCTGCTGCCGAGCCGCATCGCCGCATACGCGACGGCCGCCGCGTGATTGCCGGCCGACACGCAGGTGACGCCCGCGTTCCTGCGCGCCTCGTCGAGCGCGAGCAGGTGCGTGAACGCGCCGCGCGCCTTGAAGCTGCCGCTGACCTGCAGCAACTCGAACTTGAAGTTGACGTGCGTGCCCTCGAGGGATGGCAGGTCGGCGCGTTCGAACACGGGCGTGCGCGCGACCCACGGCGACAACGCGAAATGCTGCGCGGCGATTTCGTCGAGCGTCGGGATCGGCTCGCCGTCGATCGTCGTATGGGCGATGCCCTGTTGTTCAGTCGACATGACGTGGCGGGTGGCGGAGTGGGCCGGCCCGCACACGCGGGCCGGCGTGGCGGGAGGCAGTCAGTGCGCGTCGACCGACATGCTGCGGATGAACTTGCGCAGGAACTGCTCGCAGCCGGCGAGCTGCGCGAGCTCGACATATTCGTTCGGCTTGTGCGCCTGCTCGATGTTGCCGGGCCCGCATACGACGCTCGGGATGCCCGCGCGTTCGAACAGGCCGGCCTCGGTGCCGTAGGCGACCTTGCGCTTGTCCTGGTCGGCCGTCAGCGCGCGCACGAGCTGCGTGATGGCGGCCTGTTCGGTGGCGTCGAGGCCGGGCGCCGCGGCGATCTTCGAGAACTCGATCGCGGCATTCGGATGCTCGCGCAGCATCTGCGGCAGCAGCGTGTCCCGGGCATACGCTTCGATGCGCGTGAAGATCTGCTCGGGATCGAGCGTCGGCAGGTTGCGGAACTCGAAGTCGAACCGGCATTCGGCCGGCACCGTGTTGATCGCGTTGCCGCCCTGGATCGTGCTCGTCTGCGCGGTCGTGAACGGCACGTCGTACAGCGCGTCGAACGGGCCTTCGGCACGGAAGCGGTCGGCGATGTCGCGGATATGGCAGATGAGGCGCGCCGCATACTCGATCGCGTTCAGCCCCTTCGGCGTCAACGACGAATGCGCCGCGTGGCCGCGCACGCAGCAGCGGTATGCATTGATGCCCTTGTGCGCGATGATCGGCCGCATGCTGGTCGGTTCGCCGACGATGCAGCCGGACGGTTGCACGCCGCGCTTGACGAGGTCGGCGATCATCAGCGGCGCACCCGCGCAGCCGATTTCCTCGTCGTAGGACAGCGCGAAATGGATCGGTTTCGCGAGCTTCGTCGCCTGCATCTCGGGCAGCAGCGCGAGCGCCGCGCCGATGAAGCCCTTCATGTCGCAGGTGCCGCGGCCGTACAGGCGGCCGTCGCGGATTTCCGGCGCGAACGGGTTGCTGTCCCATTGCTGGCCGTCGACCGGCACGACGTCGGTATGCCCCGACAGCACGATGCCGCCGTTCGTCGAGCCGTCGTGCGCGGGCACGGTCGCGAACAGGTTTGCCCAGCCTTCGCGCGGATCGTGCGTGATCGTCGAAGCAATGCCTTGCGCGGCGAGCGCGTCGCGCACCGTTTCGATCAGGCCGAGGTTCGGCACGCGGCTCGTCGTGTCCATCGACACCAGTTGCTTGATCCAGGGCAGGCTGACGAGCGACGCGTCGCCTTGGTCGGCGGCGGACGGCGCCGTCGCGTCGAGAGTGGACATGGCAAAACTCCGTCTGATGAATGGGAAAATCATACTCAAAAACGCGTCGGCCCGCCTTCGCCGGACGCGATGCGGTGCAGCAACGCCGCACCCGTCAGTATCGCGTCAGCGCACCGCGGCCGCCGCTCCCTGCTTGGGGCCGAGCGCGCGCAGCGTTTCCTTGATCGTCGACACGCGGATCGCGAGATCGGGCGAGCGTGTCTCGATGCGCAGCTTGTCCTGGCCCGCGAGCTTGATGTGCCGGTGCTTCTGCACCATCTCGATGATCCGCATCGGATCGATCGGCGGATTCGGCTCGAACTGCAGCCCGATCGCGATCTCGCTCGCGTCGATCTTCACGATGCCGAGCGGCTTCGCGGCGATCCGCAGCCGGTGCGTCTCGACGAGCGCGTGCGCCTGCGCCGGCAGCTTGCCGAAGCGGTCGATCAGCTCTTCCTGGATCCCGTCGATTGCATCGCCGTGCTCGCAGTTCGCGAGACGCTTGTACAGCGACAGCCGCTCCTGCACGTCCGCGCAGTAGTCGGCCGGCAGGATCGCCGGCGCATGCAGGTTGATTTCCGTCGTCGCGGCGAGCGGGGCGGTGAGGTCGGGCTCCTTGCCGTTCTTCAGTGCCTTCACCGCGTCGTTCAGCATGTCCGTGTAGAGCTGGAAGCCGATCTCGTGGATCTCGCCCGACTGCTTGTCGCCGAGCACTTCGCCGGTGCCGCGGATCTCGAGGTCGTGCATCGCGAGATAGAAGCCCGAACCGAGTTCCTCCATCTGCTGGATCGCTTCCAGCCGGCGCTGCGCCTGCTTGGTCAGCGCCTGCGGATCGTGGACCAGCAGGTACGCATACGCCTGGTGATGCGAGCGGCCGACGCGGCCGCGCAGCTGGTGAAGCTGTGCGAGGCCGAATTTGTCCGAGCGATGCATGATGATCGTGTTCGCGCTCGGCACGTCGATGCCGGTCTCGATGATGGTCGTGCACAGCAGCACGTTCGCGCGCTGCGCGACGAAATCGCGCATCACCCGTTCGAGTTCGCGCTCGTGCATCTGGCCGTGCGCGATCACGATGCGTGCCTCGGGCACGAGCGCCTCGAGCATCGCCTTGCGGTTCTCGATCGTCTCGACCTCGTTGTGCAGGAAGTACACCTGGCCGCCGCGCTTCAGCTCGCGCAGCATCGCCTCGCGGATCACGCTCTCTTCCTCGCGGCGCACGAAGGTCTTGATCGCGAGCCGCTTCTGCGGCGCGGTCGCGATGACCGAGAAATCGCGCAGCCCTTCGAGCGCCATCCCGAGCGTGCGCGGGATCGGCGTCGCGGTGAGCGTCAGCACGTCGACTTCCGCGCGCAGTGCCTTCAGCGCTTCCTTCTGGCGCACGCCGAAGCGGTGTTCCTCGTCGATGATCACGAGGCCGAGGCGCTTGAACTGCACGTCCGACGACAGCAGCTTGTGCGTGCCGATCACGATGTCGACGCTGCCTTCGTTGATCTGCGCGATCGCCGCGTTGACTTCCTTCGCGGTCTTGAAGCGCGACAGCTCGACGATCCGCACCGGCCAGTCCGCGAAGCGGTCGGCGAAGGTCTGCGTGTGCTGCTCGGCGAGCAGCGTGGTCGGCGACAGCAGCGCGACCTGCTTGCCGCCCAGCACCGCGATGAACGCGGCGCGCAGTGCGACCTCGGTCTTGCCGAAGCCGACGTCGCCGCACACGAGGCGGTCCATCGGCTTGCCGCTCGTCATGTCGCCGATCACGGCCGCGATGGCGGCTGCCTGGTCGGGCGTTTCCTCGAAGCCGAAGCTTTCGGCGAACTTCACGTAGTCGCGCGGATCGAGCGAGAACGCGTGGCCTTCGCGGGCCGCGCGGCGCGCGTACAGGTTCAGCAGCTCGGCGGCCGTATCGCGGATCTGCTGCGCGGCCTTGCGTTTCGCGCGCTCCCACTGGCCGGAACCGAGCGCGTGCAGCGGCGCGCTGTCGGGATCGGCGCCGCTGTAGCGCGAGATCACGTGCAATTGCGCGACGGGCACGTAGAGCTTGCTGTCGCCCGAGTATTCGAGGTGCAGGAATTCGGTCTCGCCTTCGCCGAGATCCATCGACACGAGGCCCATGTAGCGGCCGATGCCGTGCTGCGCGTGGACGACCGGGTCGCCGACCTTCAGCTCCGACAGGTCGCGCACCATCGCGTCGACGTTGCTGGCCTGTTCCTGCCGGCGGCGGCCCGCGCGGCGGCCGAGCGCGCCGTACAGCTCGGTTTCGGTGACGATCGCGTAGCCTTCGCCCGGCACCGCGAAGCCGTTCGCGAGCGGCGCGACGCCGAGTGCGAAGCGTTCATCGCTCTCGAGCCAGCCCGCGAAGTGGTCGTTCGACGCGGGGCGCAGATGGTGTTCGGCGAGCAGTTGCAGGATCGTCTCGCGCCGGCCGGCCGATTCGACGGTCAGCAGGATGCGCTTGCCCGACGATTCGACGAACGTGCGCAGCGACGCGAGCGGATCGTCCGCATGGCGATCGACGGTGAGCTCGGGCAGGGCCGTCGCCCAGCCGCCGGCCGGCTGCGCGGGCAGCACGACGCGTGCGAACGGCTTTGCGAACGCGAAGAAATCCTCGTCGGACAGGAACAGGCGCTGCGGTTCGAGGATCGGCCGCTCGCGATCGTGCGCGAGGAACGCATGGCGCTGCTTCGTATCGGCCGTAAAGCGGCGGATCGACGCCTCGAGATCGCCGGCGAACACGAGGTGTGCGTCCTGCGGCAGGTAGTGGAACAGCGTGGCGGTTTCGTCGAAGAACAGCGGCAGGTAATACTCGATGCCGGCCGACGGCACGCCGTTGCCGATGTCCTTGTAGATCGGCGCGCGGCTCGGGTCGCCTTCGAAGGTCTCGCGCCAGCGGCTGCGGAAGGCCGTGCGCGCGGCTTCGTCGAACGGAAACTCGCGGCCGGGCAGGAGGCGCACGTCGCGCACCGGGTAGAGGCTGCGCTGCGTGTCGGGGTCGAACGCGCGGATCGAGTCGACCTGATCGTCGAACAGGTCGATCCGGTACGGCAGCGGCGAGCCCATCGGGTACAAGTCGATCAGCGAGCCGCGCACGCAGTATTCGCCGGGCCGCACGACCTGGCTCACGTGTTCGTAGCCGGCCAGCGTGAGCTGCGCCTTCAGCTTCGCTTCGTCGAGCCGCTCGCCCTGCGCGAACGCGAACGTGTACGCGGCCATGAACGACGCGGGCGGCATCCGGTACAGCGCGGTGGTCGCGGGCACGAGCAGAATGTCGCAGCGGCCCTCGCCGAGATCGTGCAGCGTCGCGAGACGCTCGGAGACGAGATCCTGGTGCGGCGAGAACGTGTCGTACGGCAGCGTTTCCCAGTCCGGCAGCAGGCGTACGCGCGCGTCGGGCGAGAAGTAGCGGATTTCCTGAGAGAGCCGCTGCGCGTCGACCGCGTTCGCGCAGATCACCGCGAGGAGCGGCACGTCCTGGCGGTTGTCGGCGAGATAACGGGCGATGGCGAGCGCGTCGGCGGAACCATGCGCGCCGTCGAAGGCGAAGCGCTGGCCGGATTTGACGCGGGCAACGGGCGAGGCGGACGGGGTGGAAGCGTTATCTGGCATAGGGACGACAGGGGTGGCGTGCACGGGCGCATCACGGTGCGCCGGTCGAGACGAAAGACCTATTATAAAATCCGCTTCTCGATTTCATCTTTCCGGCGTTTCCCTTCGTGACTCCCCGACTTTTCGCCCTGATTCCCTGTGCCGGCACGGGCAGCCGCTCCGGTTCGGCCGTGCCGAAGCAATACCGCACGCTGGCCGGCCGCGCGCTGCTGCACTACACGCTCGCCGCGTTCGACGCGTGCAGCGAATTCGCGCAGACCCTCGTCGTGCTTGCGCCCGACGATTCCCATTTCGACGCGCGCCGCTTCGCGGGCCTGCGCTTCGCGGTGCGCCGCTGCGGCGGCGGCTCGCGCCAGGCGTCGGTGCTGAACGGGCTGCTCGAGCTGGCCGAGTTCGGCGCGACCGACCACGACTGGGTGCTCGTGCACGACGCCGCGCGCCCGGGCATCACGCCGGAGCTGATCCGCACGCTGGTGGCGACGCTGAAGGACGATCCGGTCGGCGGCATCGTCGCGCTGCCGGTGGCCGATACGCTCAAGCGCGTGCCGGCCGGCGGCGACGCGATTGCGCGCACCGAGTCGCGCGACGCGCTCTGGCAGGCGCAGACGCCGCAGATGTTCCGCATCGGCATGCTGCGCGAGGCGATCCTGCGCGCGCAGCGCGAAGGGCACGACCTGACCGACGAAGCGAGCGCGATCGAATGGGCCGGCCATACGCCGCGCGTCGTGCAGGGCAGCCTGCGCAATTTCAAGGTCACGTATCCGGAAGACTTCGCGCTCGCGGAAGCGATCCTCGCGCGCCCCGCGAACGCTTCCTGACATTCACCCCCTCTCAATCGGAACACGCATGGATTTCAGAATCGGACAAGGCTACGACGTGCACCAGCTCGTCGAGGGGCGCCCCCTCATCATCGGCGGCGTGACGATTCCGTACGAACGCGGCCTGCTCGGCCACTCGGACGCGGACGTGCTGCTGCACGCGATCACCGACGCGCTGTTCGGCGCGGCGGCGCTCGGCGACATCGGCCGCCATTTTTCCGACACGGACGCGGCATTCAAGGGCGCCGACAGCCGCGTGCTGCTGCGCGAGTGCGCCGCACGCATCAAGGCGGCCGGCTTCACGATCCAGAACGTGGACACCACCGTGATCGCCCAGGCGCCGAAGCTGGCACCGCATATCGACGGGATGCGTGCGAACATCGCGGCCGATCTCGGGCTGCCGCTCGATCGCGTGAACGTGAAGGCGAAGACCAACGAGAAGCTCGGCTATCTCGGCCGCGGCGAGGGAATCGAGGCACAGGCCGCCGCGCTGCTGGTGAAGCAGGGCGGCTGAGGCCCGGCTGCGGCGCGCGGTTCGCCCGGCGCGCCGCGGAAACGAAAATGCCACGCGGATGCGTGGCATTTTCGTTTGGAGCGGCTACCGGGCCGGCGCGGCTGCCGGCCGGGTGGAGTAACCGCTCATTCGCCTTCTGCGGCGATCACTTGCGCGGCGGCGTTGATCACCGATGCGATGCGGCCGACGTCGCGCAGCTGCGTGACGGTCATCCCTTGCTCGTTCTTCAGCAGCGCATAGTGCGACTTCACGCAGAAGTGGCACTTGCCGACGATCGACGCGGCGAGCGCATACATTTCGAACTTGCGCTTGTCGACGCCGCCGTGCGTCGCATACGCGCCCATCCGCAGCTCGGCGCGTTGCGTCTTCAGGTCGGCATCGTCGGCCATCTCGACATACGGATACCAGGTGTTGTTCATCCCCATCAGCGCGGCCGCCGTCAGCACGGCGTTCGTCTCTTCGGGCGACAGGACGCCGGCTTCGCGGATCGTCTTGATGAGCACCGTGCTCTTCGCTGCGATTGCGGCAGCCAGCGCGACGCCGACCGCGTCGGTGCCTTCGAGCGACGAGCGCGAGATCGTGCCGTCGAGGTTCAGGCGAATGTCCTTCGCGTAGTCGGGGATACGCGCCTTAATCGAGTCGATGAATTCCATTGATTTCTCCTATGGGTTGGCCGTTAAAAAAGCCCGCAGGCAGGACGTGCGCCGCGGGCTTCGTGCATCGATGCGCTTACAGCGTTGCGCCGCCGACTGCACGGTTGCACGGGCACAGTTCGTCCGTTTGCAGGCCGTCCAGAATCCGCAGGACTTCTTCCGGGCTGCGGCCGACGTTCAGGTTGTTCACCGAAACGTGCTGGATCGTGTTGTCCGGATCGACGATGAACGTTGCACGCAGGGCCACGCCGGCTTCCTTGTCGCGCACGCCGAGCTGGTCGATCAGCTCGCCCTTGACGTCACCGAACGAGTAGTGGTTCAGCTTGTCGAGGTCCTTGTGCTCACGGCGCCATGCGAGCTTGACGAATTCGTTGTCCGAGCTGCCGCCCAGCAGGATCGCATCGCGCTCTTCGAACTGCTTCGTGAGCTTCGCGAACTCGACGATTTCCGTCGGGCACACGAACGTGAAATCCTTCGGATAGAAGTAGATGATCTTCCACTTGCCCGGGAACGACGCTTCGGTGACGGTCTCGAATGCCGACTGGCCGTTTTCCTCGTGATTGTTGAAGCCCGGCTTCGCGGCTACGACGGTGAAAGCTTCGAGTTTATCGCCCACGGTTTTCATGCGGATACTCCTGTATGAGTTGGGAAGAAGACTGAGTCAAGCTACCTCGGTGCTGCAACGATGGTGTGACAGCATGGGTAAAACTATAACACTATTAGCAAAACGCTTCAATAGATTTTGACTAACGATCTTCATAGTTTTTTTCAACCGGATCGATAGTGTGAAGGGTGGGGAGCGTGCGCGAGCGCGTCACGCAGTCGCACGTGCCTTGCCGGCGCCGGGGAATTCGAGCGTGACTTCGAGGCCCGCGTCGGGGTTGCGATTGCGCAGGCGCAGCGCGCCGCGATAGCGGCCGACGAGGCGCAGCACGATCGCCATCCCGAGGCCCGTGCCGTCCGCCTTGGTGCGTGCGGTGTCGACGCGGTAGAACGGCCGCATCACGAGCGGCAGTTGATCCTCGGGGATGCCGGGGCCTTCGTCGCTCACCGACAGCTCGACGCGCGCGTGCGACACGCGCGTCTCGAGCGTGATGCGCGACACGCCGTCCTGCTTGCTCTGGCCGTACTTGCGCGCGTTCTCGACGAGGTTGCCGATCACGCGGCGCATGTCGGTTTCGTCGGCTTCGATCACCGCGCTCGGCGCGAGCCGCGTGCGGATCTCGACACCGTCCTCGCCCGACACGCGCGCGGCGACTTCCTGCGCGATCGACGACAGGTCGACGGGCTCCGGCTTGCGTTGCGACGGGCGCGCGTAGTCGATGAACGCCGCGATGATGCGGTCCATCTGTTCGATGTCGTCGACCATCGCGTCCTTGGTCGCCTGGTCGGACGGACTCATCTCGGTTTCGAGCCGCAGCCGCGCGAGCGGTGTGCGCAGGTCGTGCGAGATGCCCGCGAGCATCAGCGCGCGGTCGGCCTCGAGCTGCTCGAGGTCGCGCACCATCTGGTTGAAACTGCGGTTGGTCTCGGCTGCAACGCCCATCCCGCGCTCGGGCAGCAGTTCGGGCGTCTGGCCCGAGCCGATCTGGCGTGCGGCGAGCGCGAGCCGCGAGAACGGCCGGTTCACCAGACTGGTGATGAACGCGGAGCCGAACAGCGACAACGCGAGCGCGAACAGCCCCCAGCCGGCCCACTGCAGACCCGTGACGTTGTCGAGCTGGTCGCGGTCGAGCGCGACCCAGTAATCGTCGTCGTCGATCTTGAAGCTGATCCACACGCCGGGAATGTCGTTGACCGACTGCGCGATCACGGTATCGTCGCCGAGGCGGCTGCGGATGTCGTGTTCGATCAGGCGGTTCAGCGATTCGTCGGGCTGCAGCTTGAACTTGTCGGTCTTCTCGCGCGGGTAAACGCGCACGCCCTCGTTGCTCTCGAGATCCTGCAGCAGCGCGCGCCGCAGATCGGGATCGGAATAGAGCAGGGCGGTGCGCGTGAGCTTCACGATCGCGACGAGCTGCAGCGCGACGCGCTGCGCACGCGGCTCGCGCTCGATCACGCGAAAGCTCTGGAACCACGCGGCGAGACTGACCGAGATCAGCAGCGCGATCAGCAGGAAGGTGCGCCAGAACAGCCCGCCGAACGCGAGCTGCAGGAGGCGCCGGTCGATACGCATGGGACGGGCCGTGGGCGGGCGAAACCGGAAAGGAAAAAGATCAGGCGGCGCCGTCCGGGATGAACACGTAGCCGAGGCCCCAGACGGTCTGGATGAAACGCGGGCTGCCCGGATCCGGTTCGATCAGCTTGCGCAGGCGCGAAATCTGCACGTCGAGGCTGCGGTCGAACACTTCATATTCACGGCCGCGCGCGAGTTCCATCAGCTTCTCGCGCGACAGCGGCTGGCGCGGATGGCGTGCGAACACCTTCAGCACCGAGAATTCGCCGGTGGTGAGCGGAATTTCCTGGCCGGACTTCGTCAGCGTGCGCGTCGCGAGGTTCAGCGAGAACTCGCCGAACTCGAACACCTCGGTGGTTTCCGACGGCGCGCCCGGCAGTTCGGCCGGCGCCTGGCGGCGCAGCACCGCATGAATGCGCGCGACGAGCTCGCGCGGGTTGAACGGCTTCGGCAGGTAATCGTCGGCGCCCATCTCGAGGCCGACGATGCGATCCACATCTTCGCCCTTCGCGGTGAGCATGATGATCGGCGTGCGGTCGTTGCTGCCGCGCAGGCGGCGGCAGATCGACAGACCGTCTTCGCCCGGGAGCATCAGGTCGAGCACGAGCAGGTCGAAACGCTCGCGGACCCACAGCTTGTTCATGGCGGTCGCGTTTTCCGCGACGTAGACATTGAAACCCTGCTCGCCGAGATAGCGGCGCAGCAGATCGCGCAGGCGCGGGTCGTCGTCGACGACGAGAATCTTGGAGGGGTTTTTCGTTTCCATGATCGGCATCTTATCGCGAATGGGAATTGACGCACGGCCACGTATTTTCGTGCGTTACAGTCAGTTACAAAATTTACCCGTAGTGTCGCGCGGAGTAAAGGCAGGCTATAGAGATTCCTTTACTCGAAGCCGAAATTCGGTAGATACTCCCCTGCACTCCATCTTTCATCTTTGCACACCCGAATTCCGCAGGGTTTTTCAAGTACCAGAGGTAACCGGTTGCCGCGTGACGAAGGGAACAAATCGACCAAAGAAGCGAGGACGGTCATGCGATCTGCCCGGATTGCACTGATGCTGACGATCGCGCTTGCCGGTCCGTATGCGTCGAACTTCGCGTATGCGCAGCGTCCCGAGCAGGGCGCACCGTCGCGCAAGCTGCCGCGCGGCAAAGCGCCGCAGTCCGATCGTACCGCCGAGATGACGGTCCGTTCCGCCGTGCCTCCCGATCTCGAACAGCACCGCCGCGACGGGCACATGACGCCCGAGGAGCGCCACCTTTTGCGCCAGCACATCGAGGACGCCGTTCGCGAGCTGTACAAGCGCTGACGCGCCGTCTTTCGCCCTGTGCGGAATCCATCGCACGGAAAAGATTCGTAGCAATTTTTCCGTCAACTTTCGCCTGCCGATTGCCGTTGTACCGGCATCCGCACCGCCGGTGCGTTCCGGGAGTCCATGACGATGAAAGCGAACGCTGCCGCACTGGCGCCGTCGCCCGCCATGCAGTCGCCGCTCGATGCCGACGATGCATTGTTTTTCCTGAGTCGTACCGGTTTTTCTCCCGCGCCCGCCGACGTCGCGCGCATCGTCGGCATGACGCGCGCGCAGGTCGTGGCCGACACGCTCGGCAGTGTTCGCCGCGACCCCGTCACGACGTGGCCCGACTGGATCGCCGAGCTGCCGCCGACGCGCGCGCAGCGCCAGGCGCTGACCCCCGACATGCGGCGCGACGAGCAGCGCGAGCGCAACATTCGGTACGATGCGCTGCGTGCGGCGTGGGTCAACGAGATGGTCGTCACGCCGTCGCCGCTGACCGAGCGCATGACGCTGTTCTGGCACGGGCACTTCACGTCGGGGCAGGACAAGGTGCCTTACCCGCAGACGATGGCCGCGCAGAACGCGCTGTTTCGCCGCGAGGCGCTCGGCAACTTCGGCGTACTGCTGCACGCGGTCGCGAAGGATCCGGCGATGCTGCAGTACCTCGACGGCGCGAGCAACCGCAAGGGGCGCCCGAACGAGAATTTCGCGCGCGAGGTGATGGAGCTGTTCACGCTCGGCGAAGGGCATTACACGCAATACGACGTGACCGAAGCCGCGCGCGCGATGACGGGCTGGACGATCGATCCCGATACGCTGCGCTTCGCGGTGCGGCCGGAATGGCACGATGCGGGCGACAAGACGATCCTCGGCGAAACGGGACCGTTCGATGGCAACGGCTTTCTCGACATCCTGCTGAAGCGGCCCGGCACCGCGCGCTTCATCGCCGGCAAGCTGTGGCGCGAGTTCGTGTCGGATACGCCCGATCCGGGCGCGCTCGATGCGGTGGCCGAACGGTTTCGTTCGAGCGGCTACGACATTCGCGCGGCGCTCGCCGCACTGTGGTCGACCGACGCCTTCTGGGAGCCGCGCAACCGCGGTGTGCTCGTCAAGTCGCCGGCGGAATTCGTCGTCGGCTCGGTGCGGCTGTTCGACGTTTCATACGGCGACCCGCAGATGCTCGCGAACACCGTGCGCACGCTCGGGCAGAACCTGTTCTACCCGCCGAACGTGAAGGGCTGGCCGGGCGGCGCGCTGTGGATCAACAGCACCACGCTGCTCGCGCGCAAGCAGTTCGTCGAGCAACTGTTCCGCGCGACGGAGACGGCCGGCATGCACCCGCCTGCGCATGCGATGGTGCCGCCGGCGAATGTCCGTGCACACGCGATGCCGGTGGTCGATACGGCGTCCGCCGCCGGCATGCGCGGAACGCCCGCCAGGCCCGCGCGCGCCGGCCTGCGTTTCGACCTCGAACGCTGGCTTGCGCAATATCGCGCACGGCCGCAGGCAATCGCGGGTTTGTCGACCGAGCTTCAGTTGCAGCACGCGGTGCTGCAGCTTTCGCCGGTCGCGGCGATCGACACGGATTCGACCGGCAGCGCATATCTCGAAGCGCTGCTGATGGATCCGGCCTATCAACTGAAATGATTCGAACGACGATGAAGCGGGAAGCCGGTGCGGCAACGGTGCCGGGCGGCGAACCAAAGGATGCACGATGAACCGACGTGATTTTCTGACGCTGACGGGCGCGGCGGCCGCGGCTGGCGTGTCGCCGTGGCAGGCGCCTGCGATGGCCGCGGCCGCGACCGGACGGCAGCCGGCGGCCGGATATGCGAACGTGCTGATCCTCGTCGAACTGAAGGGCGGCAACGACGGCCTCAACACGGTGGTGCCGTATGCGGACCCGCTGTACTACCAGTTCCGGCGCAGCATCGGCATCAAACGCGAACAGGTGCTGCAGCTCGACGCACACACGGGGCTGCATCCGTCGCTCGCGCCGCTGATGCCGCTGTGGCGCGACGGGCAGGTTGCGGTCGTGCAGGGCGTCGGCTATCCGCAGCCGAACCTGTCGCATTTCCGCTCGATCGAGATCTGGGATACCGCGTCGCGCTCGGACCAGTACCTGCACGAAGGCTGGCTCACGCGCACGTTCGCGCAGGCGCCGGTGCCGCCTGGTTTCGCGGCGGACGGCGTCGTGCTCGGCAGTGCCGAGATGGGGCCGCTCGGGAACGGTGCGCGCGCGATCGCGCTCGTCAATCCCGCACAGTTTATCCGTGCGGCCCGGCTCGCCGAGCCGTCGTCGCTGCGCGAAGAGAACCCCGCGCTCGCGCACATCATCGACGTCGAGAACGACATCGTGAAGGCGGCCGACCGGCTGCGCCCGCGCGGCGGGATGCGTGAATTCCGGACGGCCTTTCCGGCTGGCGCGTTCGGCACGTCGGTCAAGACCGCGATGCAGGTGCTGGCCGCTTGCGAGGCGTCCGGGCCTGGCGCGCAGGACGGTGTCGCGGTGCTGCGCCTGACGCTCAACGGCTTCGACACGCACCAGAACCAGCCGGGGCAGCAGGCCGCGTTGCTCAAGCAGTTCGCGGAAGGGATGAGCGCGATGCGCGGCGCGTTGATCGAACTCGGGCGCTGGAACCAGACGCTCGTGATGACGTATGCGGAATTCGGGCGGCGCGTGCGCGAGAACCAGAGCAACGGCACCGATCACGGCACGGCCGCGCCGCATTTCGTGATGGGCGGCCGCGTGGCCGGCGGGCTGTACGGTGCGCCGCCGGCGCTCGGGCGGCTCGACGGCAACGGCAACCTGCCGGTCGCGGTCGATTTCCGCCAGCTCTACGCGACCGTGCTCGGGCCGTGGTGGGGGCTCGACGCGACACGCGTGCTGCAGCAGCGCTTCGACACGCTGCCGTTGCTGAAGGCGTGAGGAGCCCGGGTCAGCGCCGGCGCGATGCGCGCCACGCGATCCACAGCTTGCGGATCGGCGTCAGCGCGATGCGCTGGTGCAGCACCTGGAAGCCGTCGCGCTCGATTTCGTCGAGCAGCGCGCCGGCAAGGGCGATCTGCGCACGCAGCGTGCGCTGGGCGCGGCGTTCGGATGCGGGGATCGCCGCTTCGGCGGCCGCGAGCGCTTCTCGTGCGCGGGCCGTCTGGAATTGCAGCAATTCGGTGAAGGCCGGGCTGTAGCGGCGGTTCAGCAGATCGGCCGCGGTCACGTTGTAGCGCTGCAGTTCGTCGATCGGCAGGTAGATGCGGCCGTGGCGCGCGTCGTTGCCAAGTTCCTGCACGAATTGCGCGAGCATCAGCGCGCGGCCGGTGTCCGCGGCCCACGGTTGCGGGTCGGCCGGGTTCGCGGCGCTGGCGCGCGCGACCAGCGACGCAAAGGTGCCGCCGACCTGCGCGATATAGCGCTGCAGGTTCGCGAAATCGAGGTAGCGCGCCTGTTCGAGATCCATCCCGTAACCGTTGACGAGCGTGCGCAATGCATCGGCCTCGGCGGCAATCGCCGGATGATGCTGCGCGAGCGCCTTCGTGACCGGGTGCGACGGCTGGCCGTCGGCCAGCGCCGCGAGTTCCTTGTGCCACCACGCGAGCTTCGTGTGTCCGACGGTCGGGTCGCTGGTTTCCTTGACGGTTTCCTCGAGTTCGCGGCGCAGCGCGAACAGGGCGGTCAGGCGCGGCTGCGTGGCGAGCGGCGCCTGACGCAGCGCGTAGTAGACGCTGGAGCCCGCAGGGGCGGCCTTTTGCTGACAGTAGTCGTCGAAGTTCACGGGCGGAATCGTGTGGGGGCGGGTTCGGGGGACGCGTGGCGGCGCGGTGCCGAAACGTCGAGCGCGGCATTCTAGCACCGCAGCACGACGGGTGCCGGCAGGGGCGAGACAAGCCCGCACGGATCGGGTAGAATCGCGGGCTCGCCTGATCGGGCATGCCGGTTTTCGGGCCGGCGAGATGTCCCGGGCGCGTGGGGCACGCATCTTGCGTCCCGCGCGGTCAGGTGACGGAAAAGGCGCGTGAGTGGCGAAATTGGTAGACGCACCAGGTTTAGGTCCTGACGCCCGCAAGGGTGTGCCGGTTCGAGTCCGGCCTCACGCACCAACTCCCGTTCCGGTTTGTTCCGGAGAGTTTATGAAACCCGCGATAGCGTAAGGCTTCGCGGGTTTTTTATGCTGCGATGGTCCGAACGTTGCAGGGTGAAGTTGATTGGAGTACCGCTTCAAGATCGCTGCCTGACCCGTCGGCCGCCATGAATGCCGTCTGACCTCGGACTATCGTCGGATCAATTCAGCAGGCACCAGATCGCAAGAAACGGCGCGTTGCCGGAGCGCATCGCATGCAGCGCGCCCGGCGCGTTGTGGATGCCGCCGCCGATCCCGGGATCGAACCACGCGCCGTTTTGCTGCCGGAATTCACCGGCGGTCATGAGCACGTACGCTTCCTCCGGCGCGTGACCATGGTCCGGATATCGGACGCCGGGCATCATCAACGAGAAGCCGAGCTGGATGTCGTCGCGGCTTTCCGCGCCGCCGGGCCCGCAGATCATCCCGTTCACGTGCCCTTCGATGTAGTTCGGACTGCCGTCCTTTCCGGACGTGCGACGCGACCATCCGACCGCCGGCTCGAGCGACTTGATCAATTGCGTGACGGTGGCGAACGTCGGGTTGACGCGCGCGACTGACTCGAGCGCGCGGTCGAGCCATGCGCATGCGGGATATCGCACTGCGAGCCGTGCCCCGTTATCCGACGGGTTCTGCAGCCGTGCGAATACCCGCGGCGCGAACGTGCGCGCCGCAGGGGGAAGCTTGTCCGACTGAAACAGATCGCCGGCTATCCGGACGAAATCCGCAATGTCCTTCGGGCGTTCTCTCATCCTGGTCTCTGCTCCCGTGGTCACCTGGCTTGATGAGTCTATGCGGAAACGCGCAGGTCGGGACGGTGAAACGGGGCGGCCGATTTGTCCGCAGCCGCCATGCATACGCCGGAAAGCGGCGCTTTCCGTGAAGCGTTACAGCCAGTCGGTTTCGAATGCACAATCGGTGAGCGACACGCAGCCGCGCTCGGTCAGTACGACCTGCTGTTCGAGCTTGACGCCCTCGCGGCCGCCTTCCTCACCGATGTAGCTTTCGACGCAGACCGTCATGCCGACTTCGAACCGGCCGTCGTAACCCGAACTGTCCCAGTCGACCTGGTGCGCGACCGACGGATACTCATCGACCATCCCGATGCCGTGAGCGAGGCAGCAATAGCGGTTCTTCACGAACGGGCCGGGGATCTTCCACGCCTGTTCCGAGAACTCGCGGAACGTCATGCCGGGCCGCAGCAGATCCATGTTGAAATGAACCTGCGCGTACGCATGCGCGTAGAGCCTGCGCTGCTCGTCCGACGGGCGGCCGTCGCCGACGAGCCAGGTGCGGGAGATGTCCGAGCAGTAACCGTGCGGCCCGACCATGTCGGTATCGAACGCAAGCAGGTCACCTGCTTTCAGCACTTGCGACGAGCACTCGTGCATCCACGGGTTGGTCCGGTCGCCAGACGCCAGCAGACGCGTTTCGATCCATTCTCCGCCATTGCGGATGTTCTCGTCATGCAGGTTCGCCCAGATGTCGTTCTCGGTCAGGCCCGGGCGCAGTTCGCGCCGCATCCGCTCGATCCCTTTCTCGGCGGTGCGCAGCGATTCGCCGATCAGCGCGAGTTCGCCCGGCGACTTGATGAGCCGGGCGGTTTCCATCAGTGCCTGGCCGTCCGTCAGCGCGAGTCCGTGCTTCTCCAGATACGCGGTGCCGAACGGGTCGAGGCGATCGACGGCCAGGAAGCGCTCGCCCGGCGCATGGCTGCGGAACACGTCGACGATCTCGGCGCCCCACGTCGCGGCGCGCTGCTCCGCATCGGGACCCGCATTGAAGTAGGTCCAGCTGACCGCACTGCGCAATTCCACATCGAGATCCAGGCCGTCCCACACGTGCGCGCTGCTGTGGAATTCCCACGCGACGATGCGTCCGTTGGCGAACACCATCACGTAGCGCGCGGGATTGCGCCCGGCCCACACCTGCATGTTCGATGTATCGGTTGCGTAGCGAATGTCGACCGGGTCGTACAGCAGGATCGCCGGAGCGTTGCGCGCGAGCAGCTGTTCCTGAACCCGCGCCAGTCGGTATGCCCGTACGCCGCGCAGCACGGCATCCTTTCCATTATTATCGTTAGCATCGCTTAAATATTTGAGCCGATCCATCGCCTTTCCTGCCTCCTTAAGCCGTTCTCATCGTGTGTTTCGGGGAAATGCGATGGTCGCGCGCGCGTGGCACTCCCGTGACCGTATGGCGCGCGGTGTGCCGACGGACTAGCACTCCAGCACGAGGTCCGACGTCGGGCGGCTGCAGCACAGCAGCCGGAAACCCTTCTGGACCTCCCGGTCGCGAATCCCGCCGTTGTGCTGCATGTCCACCGTGCCTTCGAGTACCTTCGTCTTGCAGGTGCCGCAGATGCCCTGGCTGCAGGACGACGGAATCGCGACGCCGGCCTTTCTCGCCGCCGACAGCACGGTGTCGGTGGCGTGCATCGTGAACGTTTTCGACGAGCGCGACAGTTTGATCGTGAATGTCTCCGACAATGCATCGGTGGCGGGCGCCGGCGCGACGCCGGCATTGATGTCGAAGCTTTCCTGGTGATAGCGCGCGGGATCGTGTCCGCCGCTGCGCAGCACGTCGCGTACCGCAGTCATGTAGCCGGCCGGGCAGCAGGTGAACGCTTCGCGGTCGGCGTAGTCGGGCACATGTTCGGCAAGCAGCTGCAGGCTGAGCCGGCCGATCGATCCCGACCACTGTGCGTCGTCGCCGGCGCCTTCACAGACGAAGAACGTGCGAAGGCGCGGCGACAGCGCCTCGAGCCGCTGCAGCTCGTCACGGAACACGATGTCGGCGGGCGTTCTTGCGCTGTGGACGAATACGATGTCCAGGTCCAGCCCGAGGTCGATGCTCGCGCGCGTCATCGACATCAGCGGTGTCACGCCCGAGCCGGCGGAAAGGTACAGCAGTTTGGCGGCGGGCGCGGCGGTCGGCGTGAAGCTGCCCGACGGGCCGTATGCCGGCAACTTGCCGCCTGGTCTCATGTTGTCGTGCAGCCAGTTCGACATGACGCCGCCGGGGACCCGCTTGACCGTGATCGAGAGTAGATGGGGGCGTGTCGGCGGCGACGAGATCGTATAGCAGCGCTCGACCGTCTGGCCGTGGGCGTTCGCCGACACCGTCATGAACTGCCCAGGTTCGAAGCGAACGGGCGAGCCGTCGCCCACGCGGAACTCGAAGCTCCTGACGTCGTGTGTTTCGTCGACGACACGGCAACACGTCAGTACCTGCCGTTCGCCGCTCGCCCAGGTTCTTCCGGTGCTGTCCCACGTGCCGGAACTGGAGAATCGGTCGTGTGCTTCGGGTACGGGATCGAACATGCTGTCTACGGAGTTCATGGCGTCGCTTCCTTGGGGCGCGTTGCACGTTCTACGTGCACGCTGTCATTCGCGAAAGCCGGGTGTCGATCACCGACCAGGAGTGTGCTCCGTTTGGATTTCTCGCTCCGTGTCCGGATGGCCTTCGCTGTGTGCCGAGTATTGGCATGCACTGGAACAGCGTCAACGCGCTATATTTTCCGCGCGCCATTACATCAGGTTATGCGTGACGCGCGTCCCCGCCGGGAAAGGCTCAGCCTGACGATCAGGACGTCGTCGCGGTGCATATAGCCTTCTTCCCTATCCTCAGTACTGTCGGATGCCGGATTTCTCCGCTGCGTCTCGGTACTTTCCCTTAAATCGACGCGTCGGGATTTTCCCTTAGCAGGCCATTGCGTCGATCGCGCGCGCCACATTGTCGAAATCCCGTCAAACGTCCGCTCAGCCGCGCCGTTACAGGCTCGGACGTTTTTCGTACATTTCAGTGCGCGTCACGCGTTAATGCACGTATTCGATGCATTACCAAAGGTATGGAAAAGCGCACAGAAAATGTATCTGGAACGACGAAATTGGATTGATACGCTGCAATCAATGAATCAGCGCCGTCAACCACGCGAGCGCGGCATCGAGCCTCGGCAGCAAGCGGGCAATGGATGCCGTCGCATGTGAAGTTCTCGGTTTCCGTTACCAGTTAGTCGGGATGGCAGAATGGCCCCAAATCTGACGTTTGCACCGGGCGACGTACTTCCCCCCGGAGCGATCCACGCCGACGGTGCGCCGTCGATTGCCCGGTCGAGTATCGCGACCGGAACCGACATCCTGACCGTCAAGCACCTGTCGAAGATCTTCGGTCCGAAACCCGAGCGGGCGATCGAGCTGATGAAGCGCGGCGTCGGGCGCAACGAGATCTTCGCCGAAACCGGCAACATGGTGGCGGTTGACGACGTGAGCCTGAGCGTCCGGGCGGGCGAGATCTTCGTGATCATGGGGCTGTCGGGTTCCGGGAAATCGACGCTGGTGCGCCTGCTCAACCGGCTGATCGAGCCGACGTCCGGGCAGGTCGTACTCGAAGGCCGCGACATCGCCCCGATGTCGACGCCGGAACTGCGCGCCGTTCGGCGTCAGAAGATGGCGATGGTGTTCCAGTCTTTCGCATTGCTGCCCAACCGGACCGTGCTCGACAACATCGCCTACGGGCTGGAGGTCGCGGGGATCAAGAAGGCGCAGCGCTACGAGGTCGCGCGTGCCGCGCTGGAGCGCGTCGGCCTCGGGTCGTATGAGAAGCTGCTGCCGAGCGAGCTGTCCGGCGGCATGCAGCAGCGCGTGGGTCTCGCCCGGGCGCTGGCGGTGAATCCGTCGGTCCTGCTGATGGACGAAGCCTTCTCCGCGCTCGATCCGCTGATTCGGTTCGAAATGCAGAACGAGTTGTTGCGCCTGCAGAAGGAAGAGCAGCGGACGATCGTGTTCATTTCGCACGATATCGAGGAAGCGGTGAAGATCGGCGGCCGCATCGGCATCATGAAGGACGGTTGCCTGATCCAGGTCGGCACGCCGGCCGAATTGATCCAGACACCGGCGGATGCCTACGTGCAGGACTTCTTCCGCAACGTCGACGTGTCGCGCTTCCTGAAGGCATCCAGCCTGATGACGAAGATCGAGCGCGGGCTGCTGCGATGCGATGCGGGGGCGCCGTCCAGCCGCTACCTGAACCAGCTGATCGACAGCGGAGCGGAATGCGGTTACGTGTGCGACGACGCTGGCCATTACCTGGGCTGCGTCACGGCCGCCACGCTTCATCGGTCCGGCGCGCGGCCGATTCGCGAGGCATTCCTGCCCGACTTCGACGCTGTTTCGATCGATACGGATCTGCATCGGCTTGCGTCGATCGCGCTGACGCAGCAGCACGACGTTCCGGTGACGGATGCAGCGGGACAACTGGCCGGTGTCGTGTCCTGCCGGACGATACTCAAGCAGATGATGCAACGGAGGGCAGCATGAATTCGTCGGTGATCGGGAAGTTCGCGGAAGATTTCGTCAACTTTCTGTTTCTGCATTTCCGCGGTGGCTTCGACACCTTCTCGGCGGGGCTCGGCACGGTCGTGAAGCTGCTCGAGGACGGCCTGGCCGCCGTGCCGTTCATCGCGATGGTCGTGATCATGGTGGGGCTGGCGTTGTGGCGGCGCGGCATCGTGTTCTCGATCTTCGTTGGCTTCGCGCTGCTCGTCATCCATTACATGGGCTTGTGGGCACAGACGGTATCGACCCTCGCGCTCGTCACCGCGGCGACTTTCTTCAGCCTGGTGATCGGGGTCCCGCTGGGTATCTGGGGGGCTCGCAACAACCGGATCGGCATGATCCTGCGCTCGCTGCTCGATTTCATGCAGACGATGCCTGCGTTCGTGTACCTGATCCCGGCCGTGATCCTGTTCGGGCTTGGACGCGTGCCGGCGGTGATCGCGACGATCGTGTTCGCGATGCCGCCCGTGGTCCGGCTGACGACGCTCGGCATCCGGCAGGTTCGCGAGGAACTGATCGAAGCTGGCCGCTCGTTCGGCAGTACCGACTGGCAACTCCTGTGGAAGATCCAGTTGCCGAATGCGCTGCCGTCGATCATGGCCGGCGTGAACCAGACCATCATGATGGCGCTGTCGATGGTGGTGGTCGCATCGATGATCGGCGCGGGCGGCCTCGGCGAATACGTGCTGAGCGGCATCCAGCGTCTCGACATCGGGATCGGCTTCGAAGGCGGGCTAGGCGTCGTGCTGCTCGCGATCGTGCTGGATCGCCTGACGGAAAGTTTCGGCGTAAAGGCGAAGAAGAAGGCAAGGCCGGCGGCGCGTGCAGGCAAGGCCGGCCCGCGCGGTGCGGCACGCACCTGACGGATACGGCAATTCGACGCAGTCGACGAACGATGCAGGGCCGCGGCAGCGGTGCCGCGGCTGAACCGGTGTGGCAGTGCATGGAGACCAGAAACGTCGGCTGAAGGCGTTCCTCATCCTTGAAAGAATCGCGTGATTAAAAAGGAGTACTAGATGAATACCCATACGTTCAAATCACTTCTGGCGAAACTTGCGGTGTCGACGGTGGTTGCCTGCAGCGCAGGTGCGGGAGTGGCGGCGGAGCCGGTCAAGATCGCGGTGACCAACTGGGCGGACGTGCTGGCGGTGGCCAACGTCGCGAAGTACGTGCTGGAGACGCAACTCAAGCAACCGGTTCAGTTCGTCCAGGCCGACATCGGCATCCAGTACCAGGGCGTCGCGCGCGGGGATCTGGACATCATGGTCGGTGGCTGGCTGCCGATCACGCACGGGGCGTACTACGCGAAGTACAGGAACGACCTGGACGACGTCGGCATCATCTATACCGGCGGCAAGAACGGCTGGGCGGTACCGGCCTACATTCCGGAAGCGGAACTGTCGTCGATCGCCGACCTGAACAAGCCGGAAGTCAAGAGCAAGCTGAACGGCACGATCCAGGGCATCGAGCCGGGCGGCGGCCTGATGCAGGCCTCCGAGAAGACCATCAAGGCGTACAGCCTGGACGGCTACAACCTCCAGGCGTCGAGCGAGGCCGGCATGCTGGCGAGCGTGTCGCGCGCGTACCAGTCGAAGCAGTGGATCGTCGCGACGGTCTGGAGCCCGCACTGGCTTTTCCAGAAGTGGCAGATGCGCTACCTGAAGGATCCGAAGGGCACGCTGGGTGGCGAGGAGCAGATTCACGCGTTCGCATCGAAGAAGTTCGCGGGCAAGTTCCCGCGCGCCGACGTGTTCTTCAAGCACCTGAAGCTGACGTTGGCCGACGTCGAGGCAATCGAGTTCGAGGGCAACAGCACGAACGACTACGCGACGGCCGCGAAGAAGTTCGTCGATGCCCATCCCGAGAAGCTGAAGGCCTGGTTGCAGCAGTAAAGCCGCGCCCCGGTAGCGAGGACGGCGCGATCGGCGTCTTCGCGATCCGGCCGGCGTATCGCCGGATGACGATGGGGCCGGGGCCGCAACGTCGGCGCCGGCTCGACAGGGTGCGGTACATGCAGTCCACGCAGTACGTCACGAATCGCGTCGCGGAGTCAACAAGTGAACGAGAACGCCCGCTTTTTTTCCGAAACGCTCCAGAGCCGGGATCCGGTGATCGCATCGGAGATTGCGCTGGAGCTGCGCCGCCAGCAGAGCCAGATCGAACTGATCGCGTCCGAGAACATCGCGTCGGCGGCGGTGCTGGAAGCACAGGGCACCGTGCTGACGAACAAGTACGCGGAAGGCTATCCGTCCCGGCGGTACTACGGCGGATGCGACCATGTCGACCGGATCGAGGCGCTCGCGATCGACCGCGCGTGCGCATTGTTCGACGCGGCCCATGCGAACGTCCAGCCGCACTCGGGCGCACAGGCCAACGGCGCGGTGATGCTCGCGCTCGTCAAGCCCGGCGATACGGTGATGGGCATGTCCCTCGATGCGGGCGGCCACCTCACGCATGGCGCGCGGCCCGCGCTGTCGGGGAAGTGGTTCAACGCGGTGCAGTACGGCGTGAGTCCGGACACGCTACGCATCGATTACGACGACGTGCGCCGGCTCGCCGAGCGGCATCGTCCGAAGCTGATCATCGCCGGGTACTCCGCGTATCCGCGCACGCTCGATTTCGCCGCGTTCCGCGAGATCGCGGACAGCGTCGATGCGAAGCTGATGGTCGACATGGCGCACATCGCCGGCATCGTCGCGGCCGGCCGGCATCAGAACCCGGTGCCGTTCGCCGACGTGGTGACGTCCACCACGCACAAGACGCTGCGCGGCCCGCGCGGCGGCTTCATCCTGACGAACCGCGCCGAGGTCGCGAAGCAGATCGATTCGGCGGTATTTCCGGGGCTGCAGGGCGGCCCGCTGATGCATGTCGTCGCGGGCAAGGCGGTGGCGTTCGCGGAAGCGCTTCGTCCCGAGTTCACCCGCTATATCGACCAGATGTTGCGCAACGCGCAGACACTCGCCGGCGTCCTGACGGCCGGCGGCCTCTCGCTCGTTACGGGCGGCACGGACAACCACCTGCTGCTGGTCGACCTGCGTTCGCGACGTATTACCGGCACGCAGGCCGAGAAGGCGCTGGAGCGCGCCGGCATCACCTGCAACAAGAACGGGATCCCGTTCGATACGGAAAACCCGACCGTCACGTCCGGCATCCGGCTCGGTACGCCGGCCGGCACCACGCGGGGCTTCGGAACGGCGCAGTTCGAGCAGATCGGCGAAATGATCGTCGACGTGTTGGCCGCACTCGAGCGCGATCCGAACGGTGACGAAGCGGTCGAGCGGTCGGTACGGACCCGCGTGCGCGACCTGTGCAGCCAGTTCCCCATCTACGCGCATGCGGAGGCGTTCGCCTGATTCCTGAATCGGGCCGGGACCGGAACATTGTCCGGATAACGTAGTGAATCGATCGGCGTGGCTGCACACCTGCAGCGACGTACCGGCGACGTTTTGTCGAATGGCCGGTTTCCCGCGTGACGGCAGGAACTCGGCACAACCACTTGATTGAGGAATCGAAAATGAGCTTCGAGGGCGTACACACACCACTGGTCACCCCGTTCGACGCGGACGGCGAAATCAACCATGACCTGCTGGGCCGGCATGCGGCCGATCTCGCCGGCCGCGTGTCGGGGCTGGGCATCGGCGGGACGACGGGCGAATACTACGCATTGAGCTTCGACGAGCGCGTGCGCACGTTCGACACGGTTGCCGCCGCGGCCGGCGGCAAGACGTTCCTGACCGCGGGCATCAACGCGACGACGACGAACGAGGTGCTGCGCCTCGGCCGCGAAGCGAAACGCGCGGGGCTGAACGCGCTGCTGGTTGCCGCGCCGTACTATGCGCAGCCGACCCAGCAGGAACTGCTCGCCCATCTGCTCGCGGTCGACGATGCGCTCGACATGCCGATCATGCTGTACAACTTCCCGGCCCGCACGGGCACGGAAATCGGCGACGACATTCTCGAGACGCTGCTCGAGCGCAAGAACTTCGTCGCAATGAAGGAAAGCACCGGCGACATTGCGCATCTGCATCATCTGTCGACGCATTTCAGCGGCCGGCTCGTGCTCAGCTGCGGGATGGACGACCAGGCGCTCGAATTCTTCGCCTGGGGCGCACGCAGCTGGGTCGGCGGCGCGTCGAACTTCCTGCCGGAAGCGCACACCGACCTGTTCGACGCATGCGTGAAGCGCGGCGATTTCGCGACCGGCCGCAAGCTGATGGCCCAACTGCTGCCGGTGCTCGAACTGCTCGAGCGCAGCGGCAAGTTCATTCAGTACGTGCGTTACGGCTGCGAACTGGCGGGCCTGCCGGTCGGCATCGCCCGCGCACCGCTCGGCGCGCTGTCGGCCAACGAGCGCGACGCGTTTGCAAAGCTCGTGAAGCCGCTGCTGCGCGACGCCCGGTAATCCATCATGCGTTCGAATCTGGAATTCGCGCGGTTTCCGGCGCCGGACGGGATGAACGGGTGGTGGGAGAGCCTGCCGCCGGCGCAGGAAGCGAAGACCGTCGTGTCCGACAGTCGGTTCGACTGGGTGGTCGTGGGCGGCGGCATCACCGGCCTTTGCGCGGCGCGCCGGCTCGCGGAGCTGGCGCCCGACGCGTCGATCGCGCTCGTGGAGGCCGACCGGATCGGCCGCACGACGGCTGGGCGCAATTCCGGATTCTTCGTCGACCTGCCGCACGACATCAGCAGCGAAAGCTACTCGCGCAGCATCGAGGAGGATCGCGCCGACGTGCGATTTCAGCGCCACGGCATCGACTACGTGCGCGAAATCGTGCGGCGCTTCGGCATCGATTGCGACTGGCGCGACGACGGCAAATTCCACGCGTCGGTCAACACGAAGGGCGCAGCCGCGCTCGCGCATTTTGCCGACGGTCTGACCCGCATCGGCGAAGCGTTCGAATGGCTCGACTACGCTGGGATCAAGGCCGTGACCGGCACGGACTTCTACACGGGCGCACTGTTCACGCCGGGCTGCAGCACGGTGCAGCCGGCCGCGCTGATGCGCGGCCTGGCCGCGACGCAGCCGGACAACGTGACGGTGTTCGAGCTCAGTCCGGTGACGCAGATCGAACATCGCGGCGACTCGCGAGTCCTGCATTTCGCCGGTGGCACGATCGTCGCGAAGCAGGTGATCCTGTGCACGAACGCGTACGCGGCGACCTTCGGCATGCATTCGAACGGTTTGCTGCCGGTCTACACGTTCGCGTCGCTCACGCGTCCGATGAGCGCCGACGAAGTGGCGAAACTCGGCGGCACGCGTTCGTGGTCGCTGATTCCGGCCGACCCGATGGGCACGACGGTGCGGCGCCTTGTCACCGATCGCATTTGCGTGCGTAACCATTTCGCGTTCAGGCCGGACGTGAAGGTGTCGCAGGTCGATCTCGCGAAGTCGCGGCAGCTGCATCAGCGCTCGTTCGAGCGCCGCTTCCCGATGCTCGGCGGCGTCGAGCTGGAATATACGTGGGGCGGGCCGCTGTGCCTGTCCGCCAACAACGGTGCGCTGTTCGGCAGGCGCGACGACGGCCTCTACGAGGCGATCGGCTGCAACGGCCTCGGCCTGAGCCGCGGGTCGGCCTCCGGCAAGCTGATCGCCGAGTACGCGCTCGGCAAATCGAGCAGCCTCGTGCAGCAGTTGCTGAAGCAGCCGCATCCGCGCCCGCTGCCGGTTCGGCCGATCGTCGACCTGGCCGTGTCGGCGACGATCTGGGCCAAGGAATTCTCGGCCGGTGCCGAGCTTTGATGATTGAGGAAAAAGACATGACGACCCATCAGGATTGGAAACAGAAGGCGAGTGCGTTGTCGCTCGACGGCCGCGCGTTCATCGCGGGGCAACGCAGCGCGGCGGCGTCGGGCGAGACGTTCGCCACGCTCAACCCCGCGTCCGGCCAGGTGCTCGCCGAGGTGGCGCGATGCAACGGGCAGGACGTCGACCGGGCGGTTGCGGCTGCGCGTGACGCGTTCGAATCGGGCGTCTGGTCGAAGGCCGCGCCCGCGCACCGCAAGGCGGTCCTGCTGCGCGTTGCGCAACTGATCGACGAGCATGCGGAGGAACTCGCGCTGCTCGAGGCACTGGAAGCCGGCAAGCCGATCGGCGAATGCCTGGGGCTCGATATTCCCGAGTCGGCCGCGTGCATTCGCTGGCACGCCGAGGTGACCGACAAGCGCTACGACGCGTTGTCGCCGTCGGGTGCAGGCGTCGTGAGCATGATCACGCGCGAGCCGATCGGCGTGGTCGGTGTCGTGCTGCCGTGGAACTTCCCGGCGCTGATGCTCGCATGGAAAATCGGCCCTGCGCTGTCGGTCGGCAACAGCGTGGTCGTGAAGCCGGCCGAGCAAACATCGCTGTCGACGCTGCGGATCGCCGATCTCGCGCTCGAGGCCGGCGTGCCGCCGGGCGTGTTCAGCGTGGTCACCGGGTTCGGGGGCGAGGCCGGCGAGGCGATCGGCCGCCATCCGGACGTCGATCTCGTCGCGTTTACCGGCTCGACCGCGACCGGCAAGCGGTTCCTGCATTACTCGGCCGATACCAACCTGAAGCGCGTCGTGCTCGAGTGTGGCGGCAAGAATCCGCAGGTCATCCTGCCGGACGTCGCGAACCTCGTTGCGGTGGCCGAACAGGCGGTGGCGGCCGCGTTCTGGAACATGGGCGAGAACTGCAGCGCCGGCTCGCGGATCCTCGTTCCGTCGAGCCGCAAGGCGGAGCTGCTGGAGAAGGTCCAGGCCGTGCTCGCCGGCTGGAAGACCGGCGATCCGCTCGACCCGGACGTGAAGCTCGGTGCGCTGATCGAGCGGAAGCACTACGAGAAGGTGCTCGACCATATCGAGAAGGCGAAGGCGGAGGGCGCGCGCGTGGTATGCGGCGGGCACGCGATCCTCGCGGAGACGGGCGGCTGGTTCGTCGAGCCGACGATCTTCGATCATGTGACGCCGGAGATGGGCATCGCCCGCGACGAGGTGTTCGGGCCGGTCGTGTGCTTCATCGAATACGACGACGTCGACGACGCGGTGCGGATTGCGAACGACACGTGCTACGGGCTGGCCGCGTCGCTGTGGACCGACAACGTGAACAGCGCCCACAAGGTTGCCGCGCGGATTCGCGCGGGGACGGTCACGGTGAACTGTTTCGGCGAAGGCGACCTGTCGACGCCGTTCGGCGGCTTCAAGCAATCGGGCTTCGGCGGGCGCGACAAGTCCGTCTACGCGCACGATCAGTATTGCGAGCTGAAGACCACCTGGCTGAAGCTCGACTGAGTGCGCGCGCAAGAGCGACGCGCTTGCGCGGAACGGCTTCGGCCGCCCGCGCAAGCTGCGGGACACACGACGAGACGCATCACGTGTGGTGCGCTGCGCCAATGCGCGATCCGGCGGGCTGGCGCGGCAGGCGGCATGCCGATCCGACGTGCGCCTTGCAGTCCCCATCATCGCTTCCGATAATAGCGATGCAGTGCACAAACGGTCGAGAATGGCGTCATCGCGACGCCACTCCGGCGGCGCGGCCCTTGCCAGCCGCCGCCCGGCCGACTCGCAAGCTGCAATATTCGGATAATTGAAAGGTTTGCGATGAGCCTGCGCGCAGGCAGCCGGGAGGACCGTCGTCGATGGGTGCGTCGGCGCCGCGTCCGGCCTCCGTTTTGAGAGTGAAAGCCATGTTGAAGAAGCAATTGTTTGCAGACCGGCTCTTGGCACAGATGCCGTCGCTTCGGGCGCTGCGGTGTTTCGTGACGGCGGCGCGCTACGAGAGCTTCACGCAGGCGGCCGAGGTGCTGTGCGTGACGCAGGCCGCGATCAGCCGGCAGATCAAGGAACTCGAGGATTCGCTCGACGTCGCGCTGTTCGAACGGACCGGCCGGCATATCGCGCTGACGGATGCGGGACGCATCCTCTACAACGCGTCGTACCTGTCGATCATGAACATCGCCGAGGCGGCGGAGGCGGTGCGCCGGACCGACAAGCACGCGCTGATGGTATGCGTGTCGCACACGTTCTCGGCGCTGTGGCTATCGTCGCGGCTGCCTGCGTTTCGCGAGCAGTTTCCGGATATCCGGCTGCACGTGATCGTCACCGAGCACTTCATGGAACTCGACGGGCTCATCGAGCCCGACGTGATCATCACGAAGAACCCGCCACGCGAGGCCGAGTTCGAAGTCGAGCCGCTGTTTCACGACATCGTGTATCCGGTGTGCAGCCCGTCGTTTCACGAACGTCATTTTCACGGCCGGTCGCTGAAGCCGCTGGACCTGTTGTCGCGCCCCACCTTGAACCTGTCGATGCTGGGCCGCGCGCAGGTATGCGAGCACGTCGACTGGCGCGTGTGGCGCAACTGGTTCCAGCAAGGCGACGGTACCGACACGCTGACCGAGAACAAGTACCTGGAAAGCAACGACTACCGGCTGCTCGTCGCGCAGGCCGAGGCCGGCGAGGGGACGCTGCTCGGCTGGCATCACCTCGTGCACCGGCAGATCGAGCAAGGCATCCTGGTTCGCCCGGTACAGGACGTGCTGGTGTTTCGTGATCGCCATCACTATCTGATTACGCACCGGAATGCGCAGCCGCGCCCGGAGTACCGGCTGTTCCGTCAATGGCTGAGCGACGAGGTGGGGGTGATGATGCGTGGCTGGCTCGATGCCGGCGTCGAGATCGGGCAATAGGGCGCTGCATCGTCGTCGGCCGCGCCCGCCCGGCACGCCGCGCCTGCATAACCAGAAGTATCGTATATGCCGCAGGAAATGTTTCTGGCGAGCATTATTTGGATTGGTACGCTCCGAACTGCTTCACCAGTGGTTTGCCAGGTTGGATAACAATCATCGCAAAATTAGGTTCGGATACCTGAATGAAAAGGAAGATTCCCGCTTGCATGATCCTGTCGGCGATTGCCGCACCGGCGATGGCACAAAGTACCGTGACGCTGTACGGCCTGATCGACGAAGGGGTCAACTATACGAACAACGTATCGGGCAAGAAAGTCTATGAACTCCAGAGCGGCTTCGTCCAGGGGAGCCGCTGGGGCCTGAAGGGCGCCGAGGATCTGGGCGCCGGCGTGAAGGCCGTGTTCCAGCTGGAGAACGGCTTCGACGTCAACAGCGGCCGCCTCGGCCAGGGCGGGCTGATGTTCGGCCGCCAGGCCTACGTCGGCATTGCATCGGACCGGCTCGGCACCGTGACGCTGGGACACCTACATCGCGAATCCGCTCAGCTCGGGGTATGTCGGCGCGGTCACCCCGTCGGCGGGAACTCTGTCGAGGCTGCGGTTCCGGAACTTCGAAATCAACGGCAAATACCAGTTCACGCCTGCGTTCTTCGTTGGCGCGATGTATGCCTACACACGGGCCGATTTCGACGCGACGAGTGGCAAGCAGCATCCGAACTACCAGAGCGCGGGGCTGATGGCGGACTACTTCCTGTCGAAGCGGACCGACGTGTACGTACAGGGCACGTATCAGCACGTCGGCGGCGATCGCACCGGTACCGTGCTGGATGTCGCGTACGTGCCGGGCGCGGACGGGGTTTCGTCCAGCCGCAACCAGGTCGTCGCGCGCGTGGCGCTGCGGCACAGGTTCTGATTGCAGCCGATGGTCTGTCGCCGGCTCCCCGCGCGGAGCCGGCGACAGACCATCGATGACGGATTCGCCGCTTGATAGAATTCGTCCAACCTCGAACGACTGGCCCGTCAGATGAAACCTGCGTCGGCAACCCCCAAAGGCTATCGTCGGCTCATTCCGTCCGTGACGGCGCTCGTCGAGTTCGAGGCGGTTGCCCGCCTCGGCAGCTTCACGCTGGCCGCGCACGAGCTCGGCGTCACGCAGGCTGCGGTGAGCCGGCAGATCAAGTTCCTCGAGGACCTGCTCGGCACACGCCTGTTCCATCGGCTGCATCGCTCGATCGCGTTGACCGACGAGGGCGAGGCGCTGTACCAGGTGGTCGCCGAGTCGATGCAGAAGATTGCCGGCGTGTTCGACCGGCTGGCGAGCGGCCCGGTCCGGCAGGAGCTCGTCCTCGCGGCGACCTCCGCGTTCTCGCATTTCCGGCTCCTGTCGCGGCTCGCCGCGCTGAAGGCCACGCAGCCCGAGTTGCAGCTTCGTCTCGCGACGCTGATGTTTACCGCCGATCTTCGACACAACGAAATCGATATCGCGGTGCGCTACGGGAATGGCCGCTGGACTGACGGTACCGCGATCCACCTGTTCGACGAAGAAGTCTTTCCCGTCTGCTCGCCGGCCTGGCTGCGGCAGCACGATACCCCGGAATCGCTGGCGGAACTCGCCGCCGTCGCGCTGGTGGAGTCCGATTCGACGTCGGAGGGCTGGATGGGGTGGGAGGCGTGGTTCCACGCCACCGGTTTTCGTCCCGACCGGCTGAATTACGCGCTGCGGTGCAGCCTGTACACCGATGCGATCGATGCCGCGCGCTACGGTCACGGCGTCGCGCTCGGCTGGGGGCGGCTCGTCCATGACCTGCTCGACGCCGGGGAACTGGTGCGATTGCCGGTTGCGACCCTGCAGATGACGGACGCCTACTACATCGTGGTGCCGCACGGGAAGACGATCACGCCGGCGATCGACGGCCTCGTCGAATGGCTGCGTGCGGACGTTCCGAAGGCGTGATGCGGGCATGGCGGCCGATTGTCCCGGCGATTCCCGCTCGTTGCGATTCGCATAATTCCACGTCATGCCAGAACGAAAATAAAGCGCGTTGACGCTCTTTTTCATCAATCCAATACTGAAATCCACGCGGAACATTCGAAGCCGCGAGATTCCATCAACGCTGGATTGGAGAAAGACGATGTATGAAGTGCATGTCAAGACGCATGGTGACCTGATCCGCGGTCGCCAGCCGGGCCACGGGATGTCCGGCGAGCTGTTCGGCCGTCAGGACGTCTTCGAAACGGATGTCGAGATCTTCTTCCAGAAGCACTGGATCCTCGTCGGCGTGACCGCCGACGTTCCGGAGCCTGGCGACGTGTCGACCGTCGACATCGGCAAGTCGTCGATCCTCATCGTGCGCGACGACGACGAAAACATCCGGACCTACCGGAACGTGTGCCGTCACCGTGGCGCGCGCCTGAAGGAGGCCGGGAGGTCGACGGTCGGAATGCTCGTGTGTCCTTATCATCAATGGACCTACGACCTCGATGGCACGCTGCGCCACGCGACGCACATGGGCAAGGATTTCGACACGACATGCCGAAGCCTGATACCGGTGAAGACGCGCATCATCGGCACGCACATTTTCGTGTGCCTCGACGACCATGCGCCCGAAGACATCTCGAAGCTGGCGGAGACGATGGCGCCGCGCTTCGCACCGTACGACCTGCAGAACACGAAGATCGCGTTCGAGCAGGAGATCGTCGAGAACGGCAACTGGAAGCTGGTGATCGAGAACAATCGCGAGTGCTACCACTGCGCGGGCACCCATCCCGAGCTGACCGCTTCGTTCCTGCCGGAGGATTTCGGCTTCTGTCCGGAAAACCTCACGGAGGAACAGCTTCAGGCGTTCGAAGAATACAAGGCGCGCAATGCCGGCTGCCAGGCAAACTGGGAGCGCGAAGGCTTCTTCGGTTCGACCGTCGAATGGCTCGACGAGGAGGCCGTCACGCAATTCAGGACGCAGCAGCTTGTGATCGCCGGCGACGGAGAGTCGCAAACGATGAGCACGAAGGTGGCCAGCACGAAGCTGTTCGGCAACCTGCAGCGGCGCGATCTCGGCGATACGCATCTGTGGACGCACAACTCGTGGACCCACGTGATGAGCGACCACGCGGTGGTTTCGTACGTGATCCCGCTCGCACCCGACAAGACGCTCGTGCGCACGAAATGGCTCGTCCATGCGGATGCGGTCGAGGGCATCGATTACCAGCTATCCGATCTGACCGCGGTGTGGGTCGCGACGAATACGCAGGACAAGCACCTCGTGGAAATCACGCACGCGGGCACGCAGGATCCGGCGTATTCACCGAGCGCGTTCTCGCCGTTCACCGAGGCTTACGTCGACCAGTTTTCGCGCTGGTATGCGGCGCGGTTGAACGCGCACGGCATCTGATGCAGGCAGTCGACGGGCAAGAAAATTCGTGCCGCGTGTAATATCGTGTTCACCTTTCATATAAGAAGCACAATTACACCGAGGGCCGCCGATGAAAAACACCACACGCATGTCGATTTCCGTTTGGGCGCTGATGCTGGCCGTGCCGGCATTTGCGTCGACGCCTGCCGACAACATTGCATGGAGCGCCAGACCCGTGCAGACGGTTGCATCGTCGTCGCCGTCCGTGTGCTCTGCATACTCGGGGCGGGTGATGTCGAGCGGCGAGTCGTTCTCCACGGAAAACGTGCTGAAAGCAATCGGCACGTCGCTGGCCGGTGCCGCGCTGGGCGCTGTCGCGGGTGGATATCAGGGCGCAGCCCCCAATCCGTGCGCGCGGCCTGGCCTGTGACCGGCCCGCAAGCGAACCGCGGGGATTCCCGCTTTATCTGAAACAAGCCCGACACCCAGCGCCGCGCGTCTCCCGACCGCGGCGCTTCGTCATTTCAGGGCGCTTATTCCCAGAAACTCCGGATCGCGACCGCCACGATCACCGGCACCGAGAACACCAGGGGGATCGCGAAATACTGCGCTTCGCGATCGACGACCCAGCTATAGATCACCCACGCCGCGCCGATCGCGAACGTGATGAGGCCGACCGTCACGGCGGCGATGTTCAGGACCAGCTTCGAAGGCTGGCGGCGCGTCTTGACGTTGTCGTTGTTGTCGCGCGGGGACGATTTCATCGGAAGAGTGCGGCTTCGGGCCGGAACGGGGCTAAAAGCACAGGAAACCCCATTCGCGCCGATCGCGCAAGAGGGTCGGCGCAGGCCGGCCCCCGTCGCGTCTGCCGGCGAGCGTTACAACCCGAATGACGCGGCCAGTTCGTCGAGCAGTCGGCGCTGGAACGCGATGAACCGCTCGCCCGGCTGCTGCGCGATCGCGAGGTCGAGCATCGGATCGGCGACGTCGGTGCGAACACCGGCCAGCGCCTCGACGATCGCCAGCCCGCAGAACGGTACGTACGCCTCCGAATAGCCGCCTTCGTGAACGATCACGAGCCGCCCGTTGCAATGACGCTGTGCGGCATCCTTCACCGCATGCGTCATGAACCGGTAGCTGTCGGTATGCAGTTGCATGCGCGCGAGCGGATCGACCGCGCTCGCGTCGAGGCCGCTCGCGACGACGATCAGCTCGGGCCGGAAACGCTCCAGCGCGGGCAGCACGATCCGCTCGAACGCGTAGCAATACGCATCGTCGCCGCTGCCTGCGAGCAGCGGCACGTTCAGGTTCGCGCCGACGCCCGCGCCTTCGCCGCGATCGTCTGCGCCGCTATAGCCGGGCGGGAAGCAGCGATCCTGGTGCAGCGAGATCGTGAGCGTGTCCGGATCGTCGTAGTAGATCGACTGCGTGCCGTTGCCGTGATGCACGTCCCAGTCGATCACCGCCACGCGCTCGATGCCGTGTTTCGCACGGGCGGCCTCGATCGCGATCGGGATGTTCGCCAGCAGGCAGAAGCCCATCGGGCGGTCGCGCAGGCAGTGATGGCCGGGTGGCCTCGACAGCGAGAACGCATTCGCCGCGCGCTCGCCGAGGACCGTGTCGACGGCCGCGATCGCGAGGCCGGCCGACAGCGCGGCGATCTCGTAGCTGCCCTTGCCGAACGGCGCGAGATCGCCGAGGTCGCCGCCGTTCGCATCGCTGAGTGCGCGGAACGCGTCGAGATAGTGCGCGGGATGAATGCGCAGCAGGTCGGTGGTCGCGGCCGGCTCGGCGCCGCGCAGGTCGAGCTGCGCGGCCAGGCCCGAGGCCTGCACGAGCGACAGGAAGCGGCGCTTCGAATCGGGCGATTCCGCGTAGCCCGCGCTCGACGGCGGCTGGACCCAGCCGCCGACGGGGAAGAACAGCGCGTGCGTGCCGCCGGTGTGCCAGAAAGTGCGTTCGTCGGTGAAGAAGGCAGTGCGATTCATGGATGTGCGTGACCTGTCACGGTTGGGAGGAAACGGAGGGGCGCGTGCGGCGATCGATGTGGCGCAGCGCGGCGAACGACACGATCGCGACGGCCGTCGCGGCCGCGAACAGCACGCGCATCGTGCCGCCGGCGTCGAGCATCAGCCCGGCGAGCAGTGGGCCGGCCGCGAGGCCGGCGCCGATCACGAAATTGAGCGTGGCCACGAGGCGGCCCGACGTGTCGATCTGCGCGACGGTCGCGAGGATGAACGGCAGCACGAACGTCCACGCGAACTTGAACGCGAAGATCGCCGCGCTGTAGCCGCTGGCGTGCCGCATGACGGCGAGCGCGACGAGCGAGGCCGCCAGCAGCGCGTAACCGGCCGCGAGCATCGCACGCCGCGCGAGCCGGCCGCCCGCGCACGACGCGAGCGCCGCGCCGGCGATGCCCATCACGCTCGCGATCGCGAGTACGTTGCCGGTCGACTGCGGATCGAGCCCGGCTTCGGCCGCGGCACGGCTGGCGAACGTCCACACGCTGCCGATCGCGAGATAGAACGTCAGCACCGCGCCGATCGCGAGCACGACGAAACTTTGCGGCGTTTGCGCCGCCGTGCCGCGCGCGTGTTGTGCAGCCGCGGTATGTGCGCCCAGCGATGAAGAAAAGCCGCGCGACAGCGGCGCCGCGAGCAGTGCGAGCGCGGCAAGCGCGACATACAGCGCGCGCAGCCCGAACACAGCGAACACATGCGGCAGCACGAATAGGCCGATCGCGCCCGCGATCAACTGGCCGACGACCCACAAGCCGTACACGCGATCGCTGTTCTCGCTCGTCGCGGCGCTCGTCATGCAGAGCACCATCAGCGAACCGCCGCCGAGCGCAGTGACGGCGCGCAGCGCGAGCAGCGCGGCGAAGCCCGGCATCCACAGCGCGGTCAGCAGGTTGCCCGTGCCGAACAGCGCGATGGCGAACGCGGCGACGCGGCGCGCGTCGACCCGGCCGAGCCACAGGTACGACGGCACGGTCGCGAGGCTGAACGCGCCGAGTTCGACGAAGAAGTAGGTGCCGATCTGCGACGCGGACAGCCCGAGCTGCGTCGCGAGCTGGCCGGCGACGGCGGGCGCCACGAGGAGCAGCAGCGGCGTGATGGCCGCGAACACGACGAGCGCGACGAGCGTCGAGCGCGCGAAGGTCGATGCGCGATCGTCGGGCGGGAGTGCGGCATCCGGGGACAGGGTTTTCATGGCGGGATCTCGTTGGGGGAGTCAGAACAGGTGGTACATGCCGACCATCGCGCCGAACTGCGATGCGCCGGCGAGCGGCGTGGGGTCGTATTCGTAGACGGTCTGCGAACTCTGGCCGCTGTTGCGTGCGTAGCCGAGGTTCACGTAGGCGACGGTGCGTTTCGACAGCGCGTACGTGGTGCTCGCGATGAACAGCGTCGGGTGGCCGATCGCCGGCGTGCGCGAGTCGGTGTGATAGACGCCCGCGTTCACGCCGATCTCGCTCGACATCTGGTAGCGCGCGCCGCCCCAGACGATCGTGCGCGCCGCGTCGAGGTCGCCGGTCAGGCGTTCGACGCCTGCGTAGACGGTGAGCGGCAATGCGGCGAACGCATAGCGCGCGGCGAGCGTGCCGAGTTCGCGGCGGCGCGCCGACGTGTCGTCGGCCGCCGAAACGTCGCCGTGCGCCTGATGCAGCACCGCGCTGACCGACAGCCCGTTGCTCGTGTACTGGCCGCCGAGTTCGAGCACGCGTCCGGCGCGCGTATTGCCGGCGACGCCGGACGTCGCGGCAAGCGCCTCGACATCGAAGCCGGCGAACGTCGGCGACTGGTACTTGACCGAGTGATCGATGAAGTTCGCGTTCATCGGCACGATGACGCCCTGGCCGCTGTACGACGCGTACCAGAGCGGGTCGTAGAACAGCGTCTTGTCGAACAGCACGCTGAACTGCCGGCCGAGCGTGACGGTGCCGACGGGCCCCGCGATGCCGACGTACGCGCCGCGGAAGAACGCGTAGCCGGGCACGGTCGCGGTGCCGTCGTTGAGGTTGAGGCCCTGTTCGAGCTTGAACAGCGCACGCCAGCCGCCGCCGAGATCCTCGTGGCCCTTCAGCCCGATCTGCGAAGGCAGGATGCCGTAGTTCTGCAACTGCACGGCCGAGTGGCGCGCGTCGGCATGCGTCAGGTATTGCACGCCGGCGTCGAGCGCGCCGTACAGCGTGAGGGTCGACTGCGCGTGCGCGGCGGCACTGCACGCGGCAAGTGTCGCGACGGCCGCGGCCGTGCGGATGAAGCGGGGTTTCGTCACGAGGGGTTCTCCATACCGTCCTGCATCGATGTGTCGTTGGTGTTGTCGCGACGCAGTGTCCGCAGCGGGAAAGCCGGCGAACAGTCGTACAGATGAACGGTGTGGAAAACCCGCGGTGCGCGGCATGCATGCGGCGCGCTGCCGTGGCGCGGCGTGCTGCGGAGCAGCAACGTGCCGCGCACCGTTCAAATGGATGGGGCTGACAGCCGTTCCGGCACCGTGGCCCGTCAAAAAAGCCGATCGCTATAATCGGCCGGTGTCGTTGCGCACATCAGCAGCCCGATCGGGCAGGGGAGCGGAAGGTGAGGATCACGACGGATATCGGGCCGGATCTCGATGCGCTGCGCGACGTGCCGGCCGCCATCGTGCTCGACGACTTCGCGTGGCCGCCGCTGCCGTCCCGGCGCGCCGATTTCGACGGCGTCGCGCGCGGCGACGCATCGCAGCGCGAACTCGGGCTGATGCTGCTCGACCTGTACGCGGTTGCCGCGCGGTCCGGCATCGGCGAATTCGAATACCGCTTCTTTTCGCTGCTGCAGGCGCTCATTCCGTTCGACGCCGCATGGACAGGCGTCGCGACCCACGTGCCGACCGGCCCGGTGATGCACAACAGCTTTCTGTACCGTCTGCCGCACGCGTTCTTCAGCGACTGGAAGCGCGTGCGCGATTGCGACCCGCTCGCGCACCGCACGCTGCGCGGCGCGCACGGCCACGCGGTGCGGCTGTCGGTCGTCGAGCCGGGGCTCGATGCCCGGTTTCGCGACTGGTGCGTGAAGTACGGGCTCGCGCAGCTGATGTGCGTATGCACGCTCGATCGCCGGTTCGGCCTGACGACGTTCATGTCGATCTACCGCCAGGGCCTGAATCGCCCGTTCAGCGACGACGATGCACACCGATTCGAGGAAGTGATTCCGCATCTCGCGGCGGCGCTGACGATCAATCGCGCCGCGCAGCTCACGCGCGAGCGCGGCGATACAGTCGCACCGGCGGTGCGCGCACTGTGCGACAACTTCGGCGTGCTTCACCACGCCGATCACGGGTTCGACGACGTGCTGCGCACCGAATGGCCGGCATGGGCCGGTGCGCGCGTGCCGGAGCCGCTCGTCGCGCACCTGCGGCGCCAGTCGGGCCAGCCGTTCGTCGGCGATGCGCTGCGGATCCAGTGTGTGCCGGTAGCGGGGCTGTTCCAGATCGAGGCGCGGCCGCGCTCGCTGCTCGACCGCCTGAGCCCGCGCGAGCTTGCGGCGATCCGCTACTACGGCGCCGGGCGCTCGCACAAGGAAGTCGCGCAACAGATGGCGATTTCGCCGACGACCGTGCGTCACTACCTGCGCTGCGCGTACCGCAAGCTCGGCATGCACGACAAGAGCCAGATCGCCGGCGTGCTCGGCGCGACGGGCGGCGCGGCCGACGACGAGCCGGCGGAAGCCGGTGGCGAACCGCGCTGAATCGCACGAACGCCGCGCGTTGCACGCGATCGCGTGAATGGTTGTGCCCGCAACCATTGGGCGTTATGCTCGTCAGCTCCCAGGAGACGGAATTCCATCATGAACGACACGAATTCAGGGTCGGTGCGCGCGGCGGTGGTCGGGGTCGGCGCGATCGGCGGGTTGCTCGCGGCCGCGCTGTCGCGCTCCGGCATGACCGTAAGCGCGTATGCGCGCGGCGCGACGCTCGACGCGCTGAACACGCACGGCGTGCGCGTGATCGACGAGGCCGGCGCGACATCGTCGGTTCCGGTGCGAGCGAGCGACGATGCGGCCGCGCTCGGCGTGCAGGACTACGTGGTGATCGCGCTGAAGGCCCAGGCACTGCCGGCGCTGGCCGCGCACATTGCGCCGCTGGTTGGGCCGGATACCGTGATCGTCGCGGCGATGAACGGGCTGCCGTGGTGGTTCACGCACGGGCTCGAAGGCGCGCTCGACGGTGTGCCGCTCGACGCGGTCGATCCAGCCGGTGCAGTGTCGGCGGCATTGCCGCCCGCACAGGCGATCGGGTGCGTCGTGCACCTGTCGTCGAGTACCGACGCGCCAGGCATCGTGCGCCGCGGGCGCGGCAACCGGCTGATCGTCGGCGCACCCGATGCGCGGCTCGACACGGCCACCGCCCGGTTCGCCGCGGCGCTCGCGGCGGGCGGTTTCGATGTCGAGTCGACGCCCGCGATCCGGACCGAGATCTGGACGAAGCTGTGGGGCAACATGAACATGAATCCGCTGAGCGCGCTGACAGGGTCGACGGCCGAGCAGTTGCTCGACGATCCGTTCACGCAGGATCTCGCGCTGCGCATGATGGAGGAGGCGGCCGCGATCGGCGCGAAGCTCGGCCTGTCGACGGGGATGAGCGGGCCCGAGCGGATCGCGGTCACGCGCAAGCTCGGCGCGTTCAAGACGTCGATGCTGCAGGATTTCGAAGCGGGGCGCGCGCTCGAAATCGGGCCGATCCTCGGCGTGTTTCCCGAACTCGGGCGCAAGCTCGGCGTGCCGACCCCGTATTGCGACGCGGTGCTCGGGCTGCTCCGGCAGCGCGCGACGAACAGCGGGCTGTAACGCGTGCTGGGCGGCTGCATGCGCAACGCTAGGGAGGCGGGGGGCTGTAATCCGCTTGCAGTGCGCCGCACATGACGCAAAGCGGGCCGCCCGCGTCGCGGGTGAGGCGACCGTGGCGGCCCGTCGAATTCATCGGATCAATACGGTGGGCGCTGTGCTCGTGTTGCCACTCAGTCGTCCCGCTCGGTCGCGTGCGCGACGACCTTGTCGAGCAGCCGCTCGAACGTCTGGCGTTCGCTGTCGGACAGGCACGCGAGCAAACCGTCGTTCCACTTGCGCACGATCGGCATGATCTTGCGATGCAGCGCGCGGCCGTCGGCGGTGAGCGCGATCAGCACGATCCGGCCGTCCTCCTCGCTCGCACTGCGCTCGAGCAGCCCCTGGCGCAGCAGCGCCTCGGCCGCCCGGCTCGCCTGGCTCTTGTCGAGATTGGTGTGGCGCGCGAGATCCATGATCGAGAACGGGCCGAAGGCGCCGACGGCGGCGATCACGCGCGCCTCGGGCAGCGAGATGTCGAGCTTGTGCCGGTACACCTCGCCGATTCCGCGGTCGGATCGCTTCGTGAGCGCGTGGAGGCGATAGGTCAGAAACTGATCGAGCCCGGCTTGACGGCCTTTCATGTCGAATCCTGAAGAAAAAGGGCGGGCCCGATTGTTCCTGTATCGCGCGCTCGGGTCAACGGTCAGTGTGCGCCGTACTTCAGGCGTGTCAACTGTTCCGCTTCGTTCGCGAGCAGATTGGCCGCGGCGCGGATCGCGACGTCGAGGGTGATCGGCCCGGGAGCCGGCGAGAAGCAGCCGGAAAAATGTTCGGACAGGCGCGGCAGCGCGGCCGGGTCGACCGCGCCGGACAGCAGCGACGCGGGCACGCCGGCGGCCTGCGCGTGGCGGCACGCGATGAACGGCGCTTTGCCGTGCAGCGTCTGTACGTCGGAGCGGCCTTCGCCGGTGATCAGCCAGTCGGCGCCGGCGAGCGCCGCGTCGAGCCCGACCTGCCGCGCGACCACTTCGGCGCCTGCTTCGAACTGCGCACCGAGCATGTGCAGCGCGAAACCGAGGCCGCCCGCGGCGCCGGCGCCGGGCAGGTCGCGACTGCGCCGGTCGAGCGCGGTTTCGAGCAGATCGGCGAAGCGGGCGAGGGCGGCGTCGAGGGTCGCAACCAACTCGGGCGTCACGCCCTTTTGCGGGCCGAATACGGCGGTTGCACCGTGCGCGCCCGTCAGCGGGTTGTCGACGTCGGACATGCCGATGAATTCGGCTTCCTTCAGGCGCGGGTCGAGCCCCGACGCATCGATGCGCGCGATGTCGGCGAGCCGCGACGGCACCGGTTCGACCGGCTGGCCGCCCGCGTCGAAGCACTGCAGGCCGAGGCCCGCGAGCAGCCCGGCGCCCGCGTCGTTGGTGCTGCTGCCGCCGAGCGCGACGAAGAAGCGGCGTACACCTTCGTCGAGCAGCGTGCGGATCGCCTCGCCCATCCCGCGCGTGCTGCGCGCGTCGACCGGCACGCTCATGCCGACCGGATCCGTAATGCCGACGATCTCGGCCGTCTCGACGATCGCGGTGCGCGCGTCGATCACGCCGACCGCCGCGTCGCGTGCCGCGAGCGACGCGCCGGCCACCCTCAGCGCGCGCCGCGTGCCGCCGCCTGCCAGCATCGCGTCGAGCGTGCCTTCGCCGCCGTCGGCCATCGGGCAGCGGCGCACGACGGCGTCGGGCCGGGCGCGGCGGATGCCGGTGGCGATCGCATCCGCGACCTGCTCGGCGGAAAGCGAGCCTTTGAACGAATCGGGCGCGATGACGACGACAGGCGCGGACGGGTGTTGCGGCATGGTGTCTCCGGAAGGCGTGATTGGTGTGAAGAATGCTGGGGCCGCAGCGACGGCGCCCCCTGAATCGGAGCTTACAGGATGGCGGGCCCGTGGTGGATACGGCGTGCGGCATAGCGGCGATCCGCGCGCATTGCCGTGCAAAGGGTTGCCGACGCGGCGCAGACGCGTGTGCGTCGCGCCAATCTGGCGGTGTGAGGAAAATTGTTTGCTAGAATAGTCGATTCTTCCGGCCAAAGCCGTGCTCCGAGCCGCTTGCGCTAGCCATCCGGCGCGTGCAGGGATGGCGTGGCGCTCCGGCGCGGCGAGTGGATGTGACGCACATCACGCCGCAGGCAGGCACGGCAAGGAAAACCCGATTCGCTCGAATAATTTTAGGACGATTGAAGCCATGGCTAACGTTGTTGAGAACCTCGGCAAGCTTGAACGCCGCGTGACGATTTCCCTGCCGAAAGACACCGTGCAGAAGGAAATCGACACCCGTATCCAGAAACTCGCGAAGACCGTGCGCATGCCGGGTTTCCGCCCGGGCAAGGTGCCGGTGAAGATGGTCGCGCAACAATACGCGGGCCAGGTCGAAGCGGAAGTGCTGAGCGACAAGATCGGCCAGGAATTCTTCACGATCAGCCGCGCGGAAAACCTGCGCGTCGCTGGCCAGCCGAGCTTCGAGCCGAAGCAGGAGCAGGCTGAAGATGCATATGCGTTCGACGCGACGTTCGAGGTCTACCCGGAAGTGAAGATTGGCGACCTGGCGACGGCTGAAGTCGAGCGTTCGACGACGTCGATCGGCGACGCCGAAATCGACCGCACGCTGGACATCCTGCGCAAGCAGCGCGTGCACTTCCACGCACGTGGCGAAGCCGGCGAGCACGGCGACGGCGGCGCGGACACCGCAGCGAAGAACGGCGACCGCGTGACGGTCGACTTCGTCGGCAAGATCGACGACGTCGCGTTCCAGGGCGGCACGGCTGAAGACTTCCCGTTCGTGCTCGGCGAAGGCCGCATGCTGCCGGAATTCGAAACCGCGGCGCTGGGCCTGAAGGTCGGCGAGGCACGCACGTTCGACCTGAAGTTCCCGGACGACTACCACGGCAAGGACGTGGCCGGCAAGACGGCCCAGTTCACGGTCACGATGAAGAAGATCGAGTGGCCGCACCTGCCGGAAATCGACGGCGAATTCGCGAAGTCGCTCGGCATCGAAGACGGCGATCTCACGAAGATGCGCGGCGAGATCAAGGAAAACCTCGAGCGTGAAGCGAAGCGCCGCACGCAGTCGATCGTCAAGAACCAGGTGATGGACGCGCTGCTGAAGATTTCCGAACTCGACGTGCCGAAGGCGCTGATCGAGCAGGACCAGCAACGCCTCGTCGAAATGGCTCGCCAGGATCTGGCGCAGCGCGGCGTGCCGAACGCGAAGGACGCACCGATCCCGGCCGAGATGTTCGCCGAGCAGGCAGAGCGTCGCGTGAAGCTGGGCCTCGTGCTGGCCGAGCTGGTGAAGTCGAACAACCTGGAAGCGAAGCCGGAACAGATCCGCGCGGAAGTCGACGAGTTCGCGAAGAGCTACGAAGACCCGAAGGAAGTGGTCCGCTGGTATTATTCGAACCAGCAGCGCCTCGCCGAGATGGAAGCGTTCGTCGTTGAAAGCAACGTCGTCGATTTCGTGCTGGGCAAGGCAAAGGTGACGGACAAGGAAGTGAGCTTCGAAGCACTCGCGAGCGCATCGGCGCAAGCGTAAGTGTTGCTCTAGCGGCGTGCCGGCTGTCGGAGCGACGGCCCGCACGCCGTTTTTACGTCAAGCGCACGGTTACCATTAATATGGCGATTGAGCGGGCGGCTTCCTTCCGTTCAATTTTCCATTCGAACAAGGTTCATTGAATGATCACTCGCGCTGAATTGCTGGACATGCTTGCTTCGAACGCGCCGCAGGGTTTCGAGGCGCAAGCGCTGGGGCTGGTGCCGATCGTCGTCGAAACGAGCGGCCGCGGCGAGCGTTCGTACGATATCTATTCGCGTCTCCTGAAGGAGCGCCTGGTGTTCATGGTCGGCGAAGTGAACGACCAGACCGCCAACCTCGTGGTCGCGCAGTTGCTGTTCCTCGAGAGCGAGAATCCCGACAAGGACATCAGCCTGTACATCAACAGCCCGGGCGGGTCGGTATCGGCCGGTATGGCGATCTACGACACGATGCAGTTCATCAAGCCGGACGTGTCGACGCTGTGCATGGGCCTCGCGGCCAGCATGGGTGCGTTCCTGCTGGCGTCGGGTGCGAAGGGCAAGCGTTTCGCGCTGCCGAACTCGCGCGTGATGATTCACCAGCCGCTCGGCGGCGCACGCGGCCAGGCATCCGACATCGAGATCCAGGCACGCGAAATCCTCTACCTGAAGGAGCGGCTGAACCAGTTGCTCGCGCAGCACACGGGTCAGGACGTCGAGCGCATCGCGCGCGACACCGACCGTGATAACTTCATGTCGAGCGAGGATGCGAAGGCGTACGGGCTGATCGATCAGGTGCTGCTGAAGCGCCCGTGAGCTTAAGTGGGGTGCCGCCCCGATTCGTGCGGCACCCCCTGCGACGTCCCGAACGCCCTGAGCATCTGCGGCAAGCGCATCCAGCCGGATCCGGTCGCGCCCTAGGCGCGGCGCTCGGAGCATTCGGCGTATCATGTCATTTACCTGTCCGGAGGCTCTACATTCATGGCGGACAAAAAAGGTTCGAACAGCGAGAAGCTGTTGTATTGCTCGTTTTGCGGAAAAAGCCAGCATGAGGTGAAAAAACTCATCGCGGGCCCGTCGGTGTTCATCTGTGATGAATGCATCGACCTCTGCAACGAAATCATTCGCGACGAGGCGGCTGCCGCCGGCGTCGAGGCCAGCCTGTCCCGGTCGGATCTACCGAGCCCGCAGGAAATTCGCGACATCCTCGATCAGTACGTGATCGGCCAGGAGCGCGCGAAGAAGATCCTCGCGGTGGCCGTGTACAACCACTACAAGCGCCTGAAGCATCTCGACAAGAAGGACGACGTCGAGCTGTCGAAGAGCAACATCCTGCTGATCGGCCCGACGGGCTCCGGCAAGACGCTGCTCGCGCAGACGCTCGCGCGGTTGCTCAACGTGCCGTTCGTGATCGCCGATGCGACGACGCTGACCGAAGCCGGCTACGTCGGCGAGGACGTCGAGAACATCATCCAGAAGCTGTTGCAGAACTGCAACTACGAGGTCGACAAGGCCCAGCGCGGGATCGTCTACATCGACGAAATCGACAAGATCAGCCGCAAGTCGGACAACCCGTCGATCACGCGCGACGTGTCGGGCGAGGGTGTCCAGCAGGCGCTGCTGAAGCTCGTCGAGGGCACGATGGCGTCGGTGCCGCCGCAAGGCGGCCGCAAGCACCCGAACCAGGATTTCATCCAGGTCGACACGACCAACATCCTGTTCATCTGCGGCGGTGCATTCGATGGCCTCGAAAAGGTGATCACCGATCGTACCGAGAAAACCGGCATCGGCTTTGGCGCAACGGTCAAGAGCAAGCAGGAACGTGACGCGGGCGAAGTGCTGCGCGAAACGGAACCGGAAGACCTGATTAAATTCGGTCTGATCCCCGAATTGATCGGCCGCCTGCCGGTGGTCGCGACGCTCGGCAAGCTCGATGAAGCCGCGCTGATGAAGATCCTGGTCGAGCCGAAGAACGCGCTCGTCAAGCAGTATCACAAGCTGTTCGCGATGGAACGCGTCGAGCTGGAGATCCGGCCGGGCGCACTGCAGGCAGTCGCCCGCAAGGCGATCCGCCGCAAGACTGGTGCGCGCGGTTTGCGTTCGATCATCGAACAGGCGCTGCTCGACGTGATGTACGAGCTGCCGACGATGAAAGGGGTCAGCAAAGTCATCATCGACGAGAACGTCATCGATGGCGACGGCAAGCCTTTGCTGATCTACGAGGACACGCCGAAGGTGGCGGGTTCGAACTGACCGGCTTGCCGACGATGTTCTGCGAAAAAGGCCGTTCATGAGACCGTGGGCGGCTTTTTTTCGTTTATCTTGTGGGTAACTCTGACTCGACACGCGGTGGTTACTTTCTTACCGAATATTTCCCGCACTTGAAGGCTTGCAATTCGTTGTGGCGGCCTCAATTACCGAACAATTGATTCCACTCATGGGGAAATGAAATGTCAGGCACCCAACTTCTTCCGCCGGAACGCATCACGCTCCCGCTGCTGCCGCTGCGGGATGTCGTCGTTTTCCCGCACATGGTAATTCCGCTCTTCGTGGGCCGGCCGAAATCGATCAAGGCCCTCGAAGCAGCGATGGAAGGCGGCAAGCACATCATGCTCGTCGCCCAGAAAACCGCGGCCAAGGACGAACCGACCGAAAAGGACATGTACGAGGTCGGTTGTATCGCCAACATCCTGCAGATGCTGAAGCTGCCGGACGGCACCGTGAAGGTGCTCGTCGAGGGCCTGCAGCGCGCGAAGGCGTTGTCGATCGAAGAGCAGGAGACGCAATTCTCCTGCGAAGTGATGCCGCTCGAGCCCGATCACGCCGACAGCGCTGAAACGGAAGCGCTGCGCCGCGCGATCGTGTCGCAGTTCGACCAGTACGTGAAGCTGAACAAGAAGATCCCGCCGGAGATCCTCACGTCGCTGTCGGGCATCGACGAAGCAGGCCGCCTCGCCGACATGATCGCCGAGCGCCTGCCGCTGAAGCTCGACCAGAAGCAGCACATCCTCGAGATGTTCCCGGTCATCGAGCGTCTCGAGCACCTGCTCGCGCAACTCGAGGCCGAGATCGACATCCTGCAGGTCGAAAAGCGCATCCGCGGGCGCGTGAAGCGCCAGATGGAAAAGAGCCAGCGCGAGTACTACCTGAACGAACAGGTCAAGGCGATCCAGAAGGAACTGGGCGAAGGTGAAGAGGGTGCCGATCTCGAGGAGCTCGAGAAGCGCATCAACGCCGCGCGCATGCCGAAGGAAGCGAAGAAGAAGGCCGACGCCGAGCTGAAGAAGCTGAAGCTGATGTCGCCGATGTCGGCGGAAGCCACCGTCGTGCGCAACTACATCGACACGCTGATCGGCCTGCCGTGGCGCAAGAAGAGCAAGGTCAACAACGACCTGTCGAACGCCGAGCAGGTGCTCGACGAGGATCACTTCGGCCTCGAGAAGGTGAAGGAGCGCATCCTCGAGTATCTCGCGGTGCAACAGCGCGTCGACAAGGTCAAGGCGCCGATCCTGTGCCTCGTCGGGCCCCCGGGCGTCGGCAAGACCTCGCTCGGCCAGTCGATCGCCCGTGCGACGAACCGCAAGTTCGTCCGCATGGCGCTCGGCGGCGTGCGTGACGAAGCCGAGATCCGCGGCCACCGCCGTACGTACATCGGTTCGATGCCGGGCAAGATCCTGCAGAGCCTCACGAAGGTCGGCGTGCGCAATCCGCTCTTCCTGCTCGACGAAGTCGACAAGATGGGCATGGATTTCCGCGGCGATCCGTCGTCGGCGCTGCTCGAAGTGCTCGATCCGGAACAGAACCACACGTTCGCCGACCACTACATCGAAGTCGACTTCGATCTGTCGGACGTGATGTTCGTCGCGACGTCGAACTCGCTGAACATCCCGCCGCCGCTGCTCGACCGGATGGAAGTGATCCGCCTGTCGGGTTACACGGAAGACGAGAAGGTCAGCATTGCCCAGCGTTACCTGTTGCCGAAGCAGAAGAAGAACAACGGGCTGAAGGAAGGCGAGATCGAAGTCACCGAGCAGGCGATCCGCGACATCATCCGCTACTACACGCGTGAAGCCGGTGTGCGTTCGCTCGAGCGGGAAGTGTCGAAGATCTGCCGCAAGGTCGTGAAGATGCTGCTGCTGAAGAAGGCGTCGGGCGCGATCAAGGTCGACGGCGAGAACCTCGATACCTTCCTTGGCGTGCGCAAGTACGACTTCGGCCTCGCGGCGAAGGAAAACCAGGTCGGTCAGGTGACGGGCCTCGCGTGGACGGAAGTCGGCGGCGACCTGCTGACGATCGAAGCCGCGGTGATGCCGGGCAAGGGCAACGTGATCCGTACCGGTTCGCTCGGCGACGTGATGAAGGAGTCGGTCGAGGCGGCACGTTCGGTCGTGCGCTCGCGTTCGCGTCGTCTGGGTATCAAGGACGAAGCATTCGAGAAGCAGGACATCCACATCCACGTGCCGGAAGGCGCGACGCCGAAGGACGGTCCGTCCGCCGGCGGTGCGATGACGACCGCGCTGGTGTCGGTGCTGACGGGTATCCCGGTGCGTGCCGATGTCGCGATGACGGGTGAAATCACGCTGCGTGGTGAAGTTTTGCCGATCGGTGGCCTGAAGGAGAAGCTGCTTGCAGCGCATCGCGGTGGCATCAAGCTTGTGCTGATCCCGGAAGAGAACGTGAAGGATCTCGCCGAGATTCCGGACAACGTGAAGAACGCGATCGAGATCGTGCCGGTCCGCTGGATCGACAAGGTGCTGGAACTCGCGCTCGAGCGTTCGCCGACCCCGTTGCCGCCGGAAGAAGAGGCGAAGGCGGCGGCACCGGTCGCCGATGCGGCGAAGGATGCCGGCTCGACGGAATTCGTCAAGCACTAAGCATCAGGACGCCGTCCGTCCTGACGGTTGTTCACGAAACCCGCGGCGTGGCCGCGGGTTTTTTTATGCGTATCGGAATCGTGCGCGCGAGTGCTAAAAAATTCACATCAGGGCTTTGCAAAATGATCGGGGATGAATTAAACTTGCGGGCTCGCTGGTTGTTGATGCCGAAACGCAGATCGCAGCCAGAATGAATCGGAAACGGGTGCTTAGCTCAGCTGGTAGAGCGGCGCCCTTACAAGGCGTAGGTCGGGGGTTCGAACCCCTCAGCACCCACCAGTTTCCTGATTCAGCCAGACCAAGGAGCGGTAGTTCAGTCGGTTAGAATACCGGCCTGTCACGCCGGGGGTCGCGGGTTCGAGTCCCGTCCGCTCCGCCAAGCAAACGAAAGTGCCCGCCTTGTGCGGGCATTTTCGTTTTGTGCGCCTGTTTGCCGCGTCGTACTCGCCCGCAGCACGACTGCTTTTCTCCCGTCCCACCCCGTATGTTGTAATATCGGTCGTTTTGTCCAATTTTCCCGTCACGCATGCTCGATTTCTTCCGTAATCACCAGCGCCTGATGATGGCGCTCCTGCTCCTGATCGTGTTGCCGGGGCTGGGTTTCGTCGGGATCCAAGGCTTCCGCGGCTTCTTCGACGATAGCGCGAACGTCGCGGCAATCAACGGGCACAAGATCACGCGGGTCGAATTCGACGGCGCGTTCCGCCAGCAGATCGACCAGGCGCGTCAGGCGCTCGGCGGGCAATTCGACATCAAGATGTTCGATACGCCCGAGCACCGCAAGCAGGTGCTCGACGGCCTGATCCAGCAACGCGTGCTGGCAGACGAAACCCAGCGTCTGCACCTGACCGCATCCGACAACGCCGTGCGCGACGCGCTGATGAGCGACCCGATGATCGCGTCGCTGAAGAAGCCCGACGGTACGATCGACGTCGAGCGCTATGCGCAGCTGCTGTCGTTCCAGGGGATGACGCCCGAGCAGTACCAGGAGCGCGTGCGCTACAGCCTCGCGCTGCAGCAGATTCCGGCCAGCATCGTGTCGAGCGCGTTCACGCCGAAGAGCCTCGCGCAACGTCTGTCCGAACTCGCCGCACAGCAGCGCGAAGTGCAGGCGCTCGTGCTGAAGACGAGCGACTTCGCAGCGAAGGTCCAGCCGACCGACGCGCAGCTCACCGCGTACTACGACGCGCACAAGCAGAGCTTCGCGACGCCGGAGACCGCGACGATCCAGTACCTCGTCTATTCGCCGGCCGCAGCGGCCGCGAGCGCGCAGCCGACCGATGCGGACGTCAAGAAGTTCTACGATGACAACCCGACGCACTTCCGCACCGACGCGCAGGTGCGCGTGAGCCACATCTTCATCGCCGCGGCGGGCAGCGCAAGCGCAGCCGACAAGGCTGCAGCGAAGACGAAGGCCGAGCAGCTGCTGGCCGACGTGAAGGCGCATCCGGACCAGTTCGCGCAGTTCGCGCAGAAGGACTCGCAGGACGCACCGTCGGCCGCGAAGGGCGGCGACCTCGGCTTCATCACGCGCGGCTCGACGGCGGGCGGCAAGGCGTTCGACGATGCCGCGTTCGCGCTCAAGCAGGGCGACGTGAGTGGTGTCGTGCAGTCGGATCTGGGCTTTCACATCCTGAAGGCGACCGAAGTGAAGCCGGCGGCCATGAAGCCGTTCGCGGAAGTGAAGGACCAGATCGCAGTCGACCTGAAGCAGCAGTACGCATCGAAGGCGTTCACGGACAACGCGGAAGGCTTCACGTCCACTGTCTACGAAAAGGCGAAGACGCTGCAGCCGGCGGCGGACAAGTACAAGCTGACGATCCAGACGGCCACCGTCACGCCGACGCCGAATCCGCAACTGCCGCCGACGAGCCCGCTGAACAATCCGAAGTTCCTGGCTGCCGTGTTTGCCAACGACTCGGTGAAGAGCCAGAACAATACGCAGGCGATCGATGTCGGCAACAACACGCTGATCTCGGCGCGCGTGACCGACTACAAGCCGGCGGCCGTGCCCGCGCTCGACGCGATCAAGGACGTCGTGCGCCAGAAGGTCGTCGCCGAGCAGGCCGCGGAACTCGCGAAAAAGGACGGTGCAGCGAAGCTCGCCGAACTGCAGAAGTCGAAGTCGGCCGACGGGTTCGCGGTTGCGCAGAAGGTATCGCGCACGCAGTCGCAGGGCCTGACGCCGGCTGCGCTGAGCGCCGTCTACAAGGTCGACGCGAAGACGCTGCCGGCCTACGTCGGGGTCGATCTCGGCGCGGACGGCTATGCGATCTACCGCGTGAATGCGGTGATCCCGGGTTCGGCGGTCGATCCGCAGCAACTGGCGGCCGCGCAGCAGCAGATGGCGCAGGTCGACGCGCAGAGCGAAGGCGAAGCGTATCTCGCCGCGCTGCGCGATCGTTCGAAGGTGAAGCTGTACGGCTCGACGGCCAGCCAGTCGCAGGACGGCGGCAACTGAGCGTCGTTTTGCCCCAAAGCAAAAAGCCCCGCTTCGTGCGGGGCTTTTTGCTTTGGGGCGAGGCTGCGTCGTCAACTGCGCGGCCTGCCGAGCAGCGGTTTCAGCGCCGGCCAGACGTTGTCGAGCAGAATGCCCTGCGCCTGCTGCGCAGGATGCATCTGGTCGGCCTGGAACATCTCGGGCTTGTTCTCGATGCCGGCCAGCAGGAACGGCACGAGCGGCACGCCGAGATCCTTCGACAGCCGCGTATAGACGGCGTGGAACTTCTGCGTGTAGTCGGGGCCGTAGTTTGGTGGCACATACATGCCGACCAGCACGACCTTCGCCCGAGCCTGTCGCGCGCCGGCGATGATGTCGCGCAGGTTCTGCTCGGTCGTCGCGAGCGGCACGCCGCGCAGCGCATCGTTCGAACCGAGCTCGACGACGACGATCGACGGCTTGAGCCGCTGCAGCACCGCGGGCAGCCGCGCGCGGCCGCCGCTCGTGGTGTCGCCGCTGACGCTGGCGTTCGCGACGCTATAATCGATTCGCTCGGTCGTGAGCCGTTGCCGCAGCAATGCCACCCAGCCGGTGTCGCGCGGCAGCCCGTATTCGGCCGACAGGCTGTCGCCGAGCACGACGATCACGGGCTGGCCCGATGTCGCGGCCGGCGTCGGTGCGGCGCGTGCCGGCACGGTGGCAGCCAGCAGGGTGCCCAGCAGCGCGGCGACCGCCGCGCGTCTTTTCCAGCGAAATGTCGTGTCCATGTTCAAGATTACCGATCCGATCATCGAAGTCCATGACGTGTGCAAGCGGGTCGCCGATGCAACGGGCGAGCTGACGATCCTCGACGGCATCACGCTTGCCGTGCGGCCGGGCAGCAGCCTCGCGATCGTCGGCGCGTCGGGGTCGGGTAAATCGACGCTGCTCGGCCTGCTTGCGGGGTTGGACAGCGCGACGAGCGGCACGGTTCGCCTGCTCGGTCGCGCGCTCGACCAGCTCGACGAGGATGCGCGCGCGGCGCTGCGCAACGGCGCAGTCGGGTTCGTGTTCCAGTCGTTCCAGTTGATGCCGCACCTGACGGCGCTCGAGAACGTGATGCTGCCGCTCGAGCTGCAGGGCGGCATCAGCGCGCGCGACGCAGCCGATCGCGCCCGGGCGCTGCTCGTGCAGGTCGGTCTCGGCGAACGCACCGCCCATTATCCGAAGCTGTTGTCCGGGGGCGAGCAGCAGCGCGTCGCGCTTGCGCGCGCATTCGTCACGCGTCCGGCGATCCTGTTCGCCGACGAGCCGACCGGCAGCCTCGATGCGGCCACGGGCCATGCGGTCATCGACCTGATGTTCGAACTGAACCGCTCGCACGGTGCCACGCTCGTGCTCGTCACGCACGATGCCGAACTCGCACGCCGCTGCGCGACGACGGTGACGCTCGACGCCGGGCGCATCGTCGAGCCGCACGCGGCGCAACGCAAAGTCTGAATTTTTTTGCCGGCCGCGCAGTGTGCGCCGAGCGGCCGGCATCGGCATGACGCCGCTGCGTCAGCGCTTCAACGCTTCAGCGCCGCGCGGGCGCGCTCGATCAGCGCGGTGGTCGACGAGTCGTGCTTCGCCGGATCGACCGACTCGGCCGACAGGTCGGCTTCCACCACCTTGCCGAGAATCTTGCCGAGCTCCACGCCCCACTGGTCGAACGGATTGATGTCCCACACCGTTGCCTGCACGAGCACCTTGTGTTCGTACAGCGCGATCAGCGCACCGAGCGTGCGCGGCGTCAGTGCATCGACGAGCAGCGTTGTCGTCGGGCGGTTGCCCGGGAACGTCAGGTGCGGCGCGAGCGCTTCCTTGCCCGGCCCCGCGACCTTGCGCGCTTCGTCGAGCGTGCGGCCGAGCATCAGTGCCTCGCTCTGCGCGAAGCAGTTCGCCAGCAGCTTCGGATGATGGCTCGCGAGCGGATGCTCGGGCGTCAGCACCGCGATGAAGTCGATCGGCACGATCGTCGGCCCCTGGTGCAGCATCTGGAAGAACGCGTGCTGGCCGTTGGTGCCCGGCTCGCCCCACGTGACGGCCGACGTCGGGTAGTCGACGAAGGTGCCGTCCAGGCGCGCGGATTTGCCGTTGCTCTCCATTTCGAGCTGCTGCAGGTACGACGGCAGGTAGTGCAGCGCTTCCGAATACGGCGCGACGAGATAGCTCTGCGAACCGAAGAAATTCCGGTACCAGATGCCGATCAGGCCGAGCAGCACGGGCAGGTTGCGCTCGAGCGGCGCTTCGCGGAAATGGCGGTCCATGTCGTTCGCGCCGGCCAGCAATTCGTCGAACTGCTCGGGACCGATCGCGATCATGATCGACAGCCCGACCGCCGACCACAGCGAATAGCGGCCGCCGACCCAGTCCCACATTTCGAACACGTTGTCCGCGGCGATGCCGAACTTCACGACTTCGGCGGGGTTCGCCGATACGCCGACGAAGTGCTTCGCAAGTGCGTCCTCGGGGCAGCCGCGCGCGACGAACCAGTCGCGTAGCGAGCGTGCGTTCGTCATCGTCTCGAGCGTCGTGAAGGTCTTCGACACGATGATCGCGAGCGTTTCCTCGGGATCGACCTGTTCGAGCACGCGCGCGAGATCGGCGCCGTCGACGTTCGACACGAAGTGCGTGGCGATCTCAGGTGTCGCGACGTGATGCAGCGCATGCACGACCATCTTCGGCCCGAGATCGGAGCCGCCGATGCCGATGTTGATCACGTGGCGGATGCGCTTGCCGGTGTAGCCCGTCCACGTGCCGCCGCGCACGGCGCGCGCGAAGGTTGCCATCTTCGCGCGCTCGGCGCTGACCTGTGCATGGAACGGCGCGTGCGGATCGGGCGCGCGCAGTGCGGTGTGCAGCGCGGCACGGCCTTCGGTCGGATTGACGATCTCGCCCGCGAACATCGCGTCGCGGCGGGCTTCGACGCCCGCGTCGCGCGCGAGCTGCACGAGCAGGCGCAGCGTGTCGTCGTTGATGCGGTTCTTCGAAAAATCGGCCGCGAGACCGCCGCCCGGAATCGTGAAGCGTTCTGCACGGGTCGGCGCGTGGTCGTTTTCCGGTGCGAACCAGTCGCGCAGCCGGGCGTGACGGATCTGTTCGAAGTGGGATTGAAGGGCAGTCCAGGCGGGGAGCGAATTCAGCGTCATGGCAGTTCGAGTGAAGCGTGAATCGGGAGGAATGCCGCGCCGGCTCATCGGGATCGGAAGGCCGGCGGACGAGAGGGCCCGCCGTGCGGCGGGGCAGTCAGTATAGCGGCGTTATATGTCGGCGCGCGGCGACGTGTAAAAAAGGCGATTGATCAGTGTGCGCACCATCGGCGCGAGCTCGCCCGCGGTGAGCCCGGCCGGGCCGGTACCGTTCGCGGTCAGCGTGTCGGCCGCGAGGCCGTGCAGGTAGACGCCCGCGAGCGCCGCTTCGTACGGCGCGACGCGCTGCGCGAGCAGCGCGCCGATCAGGCCGCCGAGCACGTCGCCGGTGCCGCCGGTGGCGAGCGCTGCGTTGCCGGTCGGATTGATCGTCACGCGGCCGTCGGGCGCCGCAATCACCGTACCCGAACCTTTCAGCACGACGATGGCCGAGTAGCGCGAGGCGAGCGCCTGCGCGGCCTCGACGCGGTCGCGCTGGACCGTCGCCGTGTCGCTGCCGAGCAGCCGCGCGGCCTCGAGCGGATG